>JAFIFJ010000158.1 GCA_020832085.1 Gammaproteobacteria bacterium
GGGGGGGTCTCCGCGGGCGGGGCGGGCGGCGCCGCGGCGTCCGCCCCCCGCCGGCCCACCCCCCCGGCCCCCGTTACTTGCGCCGGGGGGGGGGGGGCCCCCCCCCCCTGACCCGGGTTCCGGCCCACTTCCAAGAGCCGGTGCTGGTGACCGGCACCGACGGCGTCGGCACCAAGCTCAAGCTGGCCATCGATCACGACCGTCACGACGGCGTCGGCCAGGATCTGGTGGCCATGTGCGTCAACGACGTGCTCGTGACAGGCGCCGAGCCGCTGCTGTTCCTGGACTACTACGCCACCGCGGCCCTGGACGTGGACGTGGCCACCCGCGTCATCACCGGCATTGCCCACGGCTGCGAACTGGCGGGCTGCGCCCTGGCCGGCGGTGAAACGGCGGAGATGCCCGGCTTCTACAACCGCGGCGACTATGATCTGGCCGGATTCTGCGTCGGCGTGGTGGAGCGCAGCCGCATCATTCGCGGCAGCGACTTGGCCGCCGGCGACGTGCTCATCGCCCTCGCATCCAGCGGCCCCCACTCCAACGGTTTTTCCCTGATTCGCCGGGTGCTCGCCGATTCCGGTGTCGATCTGACGCGGGAGAAGGAACTGCTCGAACAGCTGTTGACGCCGACCCGGATCTACGTCACCGCCGTGCAGCGTGTGCTGGCTGCCGGCATTCAGGTGCACGCCATGTGTCACGTCACCGGCGGCGGTCTGCCGGAAAACCTGCCGCGCATGTTTCCGAAGGAGCGGGCTGCGGAACTGGCCTGCCACGTGGATTTGGACAGCTGGACCCTGCCTGACGTCTTCGCCTGGCTGCGGGCCGCGGGCGGCATTGCCGATCTGGAACTGCTGCGCACCTTCAACTGCGGTGTCGGCTTCGTGCTCTGCGTCGCGGCCGAAGACGCCGACCGGGCGCTGACCGAACTGACCGCGGCCGGCGAACATGCCTGGCCCCTCGGCACGCTGGCCGTGGCCGGAACCGAGGTGGCGGGCAACGGCCTCGAAGTACCCGGCGACGTTCCTGCACGCATTCACGGTCAGTGGGTCTGAGCTGACATGACCTGTCGCGTGGTGGTGCTGCTGTCCGGGCGGGGCAGCAATCTGCAGGCGTTGCTGGCCCACATCGACCGCCATGTCATCGATGCGGAAGTGGTCGGGGTGATCAGCAATCGCCCCCATGCCGGCGGGCTGGCCATTGCCCGCGAGGCCGGCATCACGGCGGCCTGCATCGATCATCGCCGCTACAGCAATCGGGCCGAAGGCCCAAGCGGCAATCGGGCCGAAGGCCCAAGCGGCAATCAAGCCGAAGGCCAAGGCGCGGATCGCACGTCCTTCGAGCAGGTTCTCGGCACCACCATCGACGCGTTGGCGCCGGACATCGTGCTGCTGGCCGGGTTCATGCGCATCCTGACGCCTGCATTCGTTCGCCGCTACAGTCCCCGACTGCTCAACATTCACCCCTCTCTGCTGCCGGACCACCGGGGCCTGGACACCCACGCCCGGGCGCTGGCCCGGGGCGATCGCATTCACGGCGCCAGCGTGCACGTGGTGACTCCGGAGCTCGACGCCGGTCCGGTCATCGCGCAGGTGGTGGTGCCGGTGCTGGCGGACGACGACCCGGAGTCTCTGGCCGCGCGGGTACAGAAGGGGGAACATCTGCTCTATCCCATTGTCCTAGCTTGGTATGCGGAGGGACGTCTCGACCTCGGCGACGGGCAGATCCGCCTCGATGCCCAAGCGCTGCCGGAAACCGGCCTGCGCTTCGAACTGGACGATCTTTCCACGCCCATGCAAGCGACTGGCGGCCATGCAGGCCGTGACCAATCGCCTCAAAGCCACTCGCCCCGCGACCACTCGGAGGTTCCATGATGCGTTTCATGCTGTCGCTGATCCTGCTTGCAGGCGTCGCGATTGCCTCAGCAGACGACGCCGCACCCAATCAGGCCGCACCTGAGCAGGCTGCCGAACGGGCAGCGCCTTCCTGGGAGCCCGGCCCCTTCAAGGCACGCTACCGGGTCACCTACGAGGGGGTCCCGGTCACGGCCACCGGCACCCGCGAACTGAGTCACGGCGACAACGGTGATTTCCACTTTGCCGCCCGGGTCAGCGCCTTCATGGCTCACATGGAGGAGAACGCCCGCTTCACCCAGGACGACGACGGCACGCTGCGTCCGGCGACCTACGCCGAGCGCCGCAGCGGCCTGATCGGCAGCCGCAATCGTCACCTGAAGTTCGACTGGTCGGTGCCGGAGCTGGTGCGGACGGGCGACAAGCAGGACGTCCATCCCCTGGATGGACTGGTCTACGACCCGGTGAGCTGGCAGCTCGCCCTGCAGCGTGATCTGTCCCGGGGCGACTACAGCGTGGGCGACAGCTTCTCCTACCTGGTCAGCAACGGCGGCGAGCCGGACGAATACTTCCTGCGGGTGGTGGGAACGCCGTCGCTGAACGTGCCCGCCGGCAGCTTCGAGACCGTACTGCTGCGCCGCGAGCACGAGTCCGACCGCGAGACCTGGATCTGGGTGTCACCGGATCACGACTACCTGCTGGTGCGCCTGGAACACGTGGACGGCCGCCGCCTGACCCTGGCGCTGGAAGCCATTCTGGAGCCTTGAGCAGGACCAGCCACCCTGGGCTGTTTCCCACAACGGCGTGTCGCCCGCAGCTGGCGTCCCCCATCGTGGGAAGGCCCTAATCGCACAGCGATTGGGCCGATCTCGACGCGCCATCCCTAAGCTGATGTCGATACCTGCGCTGAATGTCACCCAGATCGGCGCATTTCGCTGCGCGAAATAGCGCTCTCCCACTAGACGAGTCGCCCGCAGCTGGCGTCCCCCATTGTGGGAAGGCCCTAATCGCACAGCGATTGGGCCGATCTCGACGCGCCTCACAGCAATCCTCAAGTCCTCGGCAGCGTCACGCCCTGCTGGCCCTGATACTTGCCGCCGCGATCCCGATAGTTGGTGGAACAGACTTCGTCGGACTCGAAGAACAGCATCTGCGCCACGCCCTCGTTGGCGTAGATCTTCGCCGGCAGGTTGGTGGTATTGGAGAACTCCAGGGTCACCTGCCCTTCCCAGGCCGGTTCCAGCGGGGTGACGTTGACGATGATGCCGCAGCGAGCATAGGTGGACTTGCCCACGCACAGCACCAGCACGTTCTCCGGAATCTTGAAGTACTCCACCGTTCGCGCCAGCGCAAAGCTGTTGGGCGGAATGATGCAGGTCTCTCCCACAACGTCCACGAAGCTGCGTTCATCGAAGTTCTTCGGGTCCACCAGCACCGAATGGATGTTGGTGAACACCTTGAACTCCGGCGCACAGCGGACGTCGTAGCCGTAGCTCGACGTGCCGTAGGACACCACCTTCTGACCGTCCTCGAGGTAGCGGACCTGACCCGGCTCGAAGGGCGAGATCATGCCCTGTTCCTCGGCCATGCGGCGGATCCAGATGTCGGACTTGATGGTCATGATGAGAGCTTCCCCGCTCAGTCGTCTCAATCGTCTCAATCGTCTCAATCGTCAATGAAGGCGATGCGTGGTCCGGCGGCCGCAGCGCCACCGCTTCTTGCCGCCAGCCGCGCAGCCAGATAGCGCGCCACGTCACGATACAGCGCAGTCGTGGGCCCGTCCGGCTCAGCCACCACCGTCGGCCGGCCGGCATCGGTCTGTTCGCGGATGGCCAGGGACAGCGGCAGGGCGCCGAGCAGCACGGTCCCGTAGCGCTCCGCGACGCGGGCGCCGCCGCCCTCGCCGAACAGGTGCTCCACGTGACCGCAGGCGCTGCAGACATGCACGCTCATGTTCTCGATGATGCCGAGCACCGGCACCTCCACCTTGCGGAACATCTCGATGCCCTTCACCGCATCGATCAGGGCAATGTCCTGGGGCGTGGTGACGATCACCGCGCCGGAGACCGGAATGCGCTGGGACAGGGTGAGCTGAATGTCGCCGGTGCCCGGTGGCATGTCGACGATCAGGTAGTCGAGGTCGTGCCAGGCAGTCTGGGTCAAAAGCTGCTGCAGGGCGCTGGACACCATCGGTCCCCGCCAAACCATGGGCGTGTCCTCGTCCACCAGCATGCTCATGGAAATGGCCTGGATGCCATGGGCCTTGATGGGCACGAACAGCTTGCCGTCGCGGATCTCCGGCCGCCGTCCCGCCTCGATGCCGAGCATCAGGCCCTGACTGGGCCCATAGATGTCCGCATCCAACAGACCGACCTTGGCGCCTTCGGCGGCCAGGGCCAGGGCCAGGTTCACCGCCGTGGTGGACTTGCCCACGCCGCCCTTGCCGGAAGCCACAGCAACGATGTTGCGCACCTCGGCCAGATGGGACAGGTTGCGCTGGGGCTGCTGGGCGACGATGTCCCAGGTCACACGCACCTTGGCCGCAGCCACGTCAGCGGACTCCTCGAGCTGAGCCGCAAGTCGCGCCTCCCAGTCCGCACGCACCCCCTCGGCCGGGTAGCCCAGCACCACCTCGCAGGATACGGACGGCCCGTCACGACCCTCGGTGATCTCGATATCGCGGATCCGCGCCACGGTGGCGAAGTCCTGCTCCAGGTAGGGGTCGCGGAACGCGCCCAGGATCTCCTGGACCTGCTCGGCGGTAATGGCGGTCATGGCGGCCTCTTGGCATGGACGAACGGGCCGGGATTCTAACGATTTCCACGGTCACTGTCCGCTCAGGCCGATCACGACCCGGATGCATTCCAGCAGACGAGCGGGTAAGCTTGCGCGCCCTTAAATCCAAGCTCGGAAAGGGCATCCCATGGCCGCAAACCGGCGCATCATCTACGTCACCAGCGCCCTGCCGTACGCCAACGGCGACCTCCACATCGGGCATCTGCTGGAGCAGATCCAGACCGACATCTGGGTCCGCTACCAGCGCCTGCGCGGCGAGCTGTGCCTCTATGGCTGCGCCGACGACGGCCACGGCAGCCCGATGATGCTCAAGGCGGAACAGCTCGGGGTCACTCCCGAGGCGCTGATCGCGGACATGAAGCAGCGTCATGAGCGGGACTCTCAGGATTTCCTGATCAGTCACGACGTCTACCACACCACCCATTCCGAGGAGAATCGTCACTACGCGGAGACGATCTTCCAGCGGCTGTCTGCGGCGGGCTACATCTATACCGAGCGGGTGGAGCAACTCTTCGACCCCGAAAAGAAGATGTTCCTGGCCGACCGCTTCCTGAAGGGCAACTGCCCCCGCTGCGGCGCCGAGGACCAGTACGGGGACAACTGCGAGAAGTGCGGCGCTACCTACGAGGCCAACGAGCTGGTGAACCCGCGCTCGATTCTCTCCGGCGCCACGCCGGAGCTGCGCACCTCCACCCACTACTTCTTCGATCTGCCCAAGCTGCAGGGCTTTCTGGAGCAGTGGACCACCAGCGGCACCCTGCAGAGCGAGGTGTCCAACAAGATCCGCGAGTGGCTCACCGCCGGCCTGCAGGCCTGGGACATCAGCCGCGACGCGCCCTACTTCGGCTTCCTGATTCCGGGCACTTTGGACAAGTACTTCTACGTCTGGCTGGATGCGCCCATCGGCTACATGGCGGCGCTGGAGCATCTGGTGGCCAAGGGCGGCGCGCCGGTGACCTTCGAGCAGATCTGGGGTGCTGACAGCACGGCCGAGGTGCATCACTTCATCGGCAAGGACATCGTCAACTTCCACACCCTGTTCTGGCCCGCCATGCTGCATGCGGCCGGCTACCGCACCCCGACCAAGGTCCACACCCACGGCTTCCTCACCGTGGACGGCACCAAGATGTCCAAGACCCGGGGCACGTTCATCAATGCCCGCACCTACCTGGATCATCTCGATCCGGAGTACCTGCGCTACTACTTCGCCGCCAAGCTCGGGCCCACCACCGACGACATCGACCTGTCGCTGGAGGACTTCGTCGCCCGGGTGAACTCGGACCTCGTCGGCAAGGTGGTGAACATCGCCTCCCGCTGTGCCGGCTTCGTCCACAAGGGCCACGACGGCATGCTGGCGTCAGACTGTGCCGACCCTGAACTGTGGCAGACCTTCGCCGATGCCGGCGAGCGCCTCGCACCGCTGTTCGAATCCGGCGAGTTCAACAAGGCGGTTCGGGAAATCATGGCGCTGGCAGACCGCGCTAATCAGTACATCGACGCCCACAAGCCCTGGGCGGCGGCCAAGGAGCCCGGGCGCGAGGCCGAAGTGCAGGCGATCTGCACCCTGGGCCTGAACCTGTTCCGGGTGCTGATGGTCTACTTGAAGCCCATCCTGCCGCGCATGGCGGAGCAGGCCGAGGCCTTCCTGCGCATCGAGCCCCTGACCTGGAGCGATGCCTCGCTGTGGCTCGGTGCCCACACCATCGCGCCCTTCGCCGCCCTCAAGCAGCGGGTGGACCCCAAGGCCGTGGCGGCCATGATCGAGGCTGGCAAGGCGTCGGAGCCGGCCAAGGAGGCCGCGCCGGAGGTCGCCGTTCGCGCACAGAATCCGCTCCCACAGCCGCAGGCACAGGAGGAAGATACCGGGGTGATCAGCATCGATGATTTCACCAAGGTGGACCTGCGCGTCGCCCAGGTCATCGAGGCCAGCCACGTGGACGGTGCGGACAAGCTGCTGCAGCTGCGCCTGGACGTGGGTGAGCTCGGCGAGCGCAACGTCTTCTCCGGCATTCGCAGCGCCTACGAACCGGAGGCGCTGCAGGGCCGGCTGGTGGTGCTGGTGGCGAACCTGGCACCGCGCAAGATGCGCTTCGGGGTGTCCGAAGGCATGGTGCTGGCCGCGGGCGAGGGCAAGGACATCTACCTCGTGGCGCCGGATGCGGATGCCAAGCCGGGCATGCCCGTGAGGTAAACCCACGGGCTGCTGTCGACCTGCCCAGTAGAGGAACGCCGCCGTGAGCGAACCGCTGCTTATCCTGATCGGCGCCATCCTGGTGAACAACTTCGTGCTGGTGCAGTTCCTGGGCCTGTGTCCCTTCATGGGGGTCTCCAGCAAGCTCGAAACCGCCCTGTCCATGGCCCTGGCCACCACCTTCGTCCTCACCCTGGCATCCGCCTCGAGCCATCTGGTCTACCACTACCTGCTGCTCCCGTTTGGCCTCGAGTATCTGAACATCATCGCCTTCATCCTGGTGATCGCCGCCCTGGTGCAGTTCACCGAGATGCTGGTGCGCCACAGCAGTCCGCTGCTGTACCGTGTGCTGGGGGTGTTTCTGCCCCTGATCACCAGCAACTGTGCGGTGCTCGGCGTGGCATTGCTGAACGTGGGCGCGGCGCGCAGTTTCACCGGGGCCGTGCTCTACGGCCTCGGCGCGGCGGCAGGCTTTTCCCTGGTGCTGGTTCTGTTTGCCGCCCTGCGGGAGCGTCTGGCTGCCGCCGACGTGCCGCTGCCGTTTCGCGGCCCCGCCATCGCCATGGTGACAGCCGGGCTGATGGCCTTGGCGTTCATGGGCTTCACGGGCCTCGCCTGAGATCATGGAACTCATCCTCGGCATGCTGATCATGGTCGCTCTCGCGCTGGTTTTCGGCGCAGCGCTGGGCTATGCCCAGCAGCGCCTAAGCGCCGACGACGACCCGGTGGTGGCGCGCATCGATGCCCTGCTGCCCCAGACCCAGTGCGCCCAATGCGGCTATCCGGGCTGCCGGCCCTACGCCGAGGCCATCGCCGCCGGCGACGCCATCAACAAGTGTCCGCCGGGCGGTGCCGCCACCGTTGCCCAGCTGGCGGACCTGCTGGGCCGGCCGGCTGAGCCCCTGGCGGCGGATCCGGGACCACCGCAGGTGGCCTTCATACGCGAGGAGGACTGCATCGGCTGCACCCTGTGCATCAAGGCCTGCCCGGTGGACGCCATCGTCGGTGCGGCAAGGCTGACCCACACGGTGATCAGCGCCGAATGCACCGGCTGCGACCTCTGTCTGCCGCCCTGCCCGGTGGACTGCATCGACATGATTCCCTCCGCCGGACGGGCCGCCTGATGACGGCCGCTTGGGACAGCCGCCTGCATCCGCTGCCGCGGCCGCTGCAAGTGCCCGCAGGCAAGGAGCGCAGCCGTCATCAGGCCATCGAGGCGGCAACCCTTCCGGAGCTGCTGCGGCTGCCGCTTGAGCTCTACGGACAGCGACGCGCCATCCCCTGCGTCAGGGTCGGACAGCGGGTACGACGGGGCGAAGTGGTCGCACGCGGCCCGGAGGTTCTCGATGCCGCTGTTCACGCCACCACCTCCGGTCGCATCCGGGCCGTGGCCGAGACTCCCCTGCCCTGCATCGAACTCGAGGCGGACGGTGAGGATGCCGCCGTCGATCCTGAGCCGCTGGCCGACTGGCGGGCACGTTCGAGGCCGGAGTTGCTGACGCTGCTGGCTGGGGCGGGACTGGCGGGACTCGGCGGCGCCGGCTTCCCGTCTGCGGCCAAGCTGGCGGCGGCCGAAGGCATCGACCTGCTCATCATCAACGCCGCCGAATGCGAACCCCTGCTCACCGCCGACGAGCGCCTGCTCACGGAGCGCGCCGGGGAAGTGCTGACCGGCATCGACGTCCTCGCCCACCTCACCGCTGCCCGTCGGGTGGTCATCGCCATCGAGGACGACAAGCCCGAGGCCATCGCGGCCCTGGGTCTGGCCCTGCAGCAGCATGCCGTGAGCCTCGCCATCATTCCGCGGGGTTATCCATCGGGCAGCGAGCGGCAGCTGGTGCAGATCCTCACCGGCCGGGAGATCCCGAGCGGGCGGCTGCCGGTGGACCTGGGCATCCTCTGCCACAACGTCGCCAGCGCCTGGGCCATGGGCCGGGCCGTGGTCGGCGGCGAGGCGCTGACCGAACGCATCGTCACCGTCTCCGGTGCCGCCCTGCTGCGTCCCGGCAACCTTCTGGTGCGCCTCGGAACACCTGTTGGACACTTGCTGGCCCAACGCGGCATCGACCACAGCCGACTCTCGGCCATCTGGCTCGGTGGGCCGCTCACCGGCCGGGCAGTCACGGATCAGCGCCTGCCCGTGGGCAAGACCCACGCCGGTCTGCTGGCTGCTGGCGCGGAAGAGCTGGCGGCAGCGGGAGTCGAGCTGCCCTGCATCCGCTGCGGGGCCTGCGCCGAGGTCTGCCCTGCCAGCCTGCTGCCCCAGGATCTGCATCGTCAGGCGCGTGCTGCCGATCTCGATGCCCTGACGGAATTGAATCTGGTGGATTGCATCGAGTGCGGGGCCTGCGCTTGGGTGTGTCCCAGCCGCATTCCGCTGGTGGAGGATTTTCGCCTGGGCAAGGCCGCCCTGGCGGCAGAGGCTCGGCGTCATGCGGTGGCCGAACATGCCAGGTTGCGCCACGAACGCCGCCAGCAGCGTCTGGAGCAGGAACGTCTGGCCACCGAAAGCGCACGCGAGGCGCGCCTGTCCCGGGTGGATGCCGCGCTGGCGCGGGCCAAAGCGGCCCAGCGTGACAGGCAGCAGGAATCATGACCCGCCTGCTGCCGAGGCGCGCCGGTACGAGCAGCCTGATGCTGCAGGTGGCCATGGCCACCCTGCCCGGTCTGGTCGCCATGGTGGTGTTCTTCGGCGCTGGCGTCCTGTTCACGGTGTCCCTGGCCGTACTGGGCGCCGTCATCGCCGAAGCCTTCGGTCTGTGGCTGCGGGGGCGCTCCCTGCGCCTTGGGCTCAGCGACGGCAGCGCTGTGGTCACCGGCCTGCTGCTGGGGCTGGCCCTGCCGCCGCTGCTGCCGTCGGAACTCACCCTGCTCGGTGCCGCACTGGCCCTGCTGCTGGGCAAGCACGTCTATGGCGGCCTGGGGCAGAACCCCTTCAATCCCGCCATGGTGGGCTACGCCATCCTGCTGGTGTCATTTCCCGTGGAGATGACCACCTGGGTCGCGCCCGCGGGTCTGCTGGCGCAAGGTGCTCCGGGAGTGCTGGACGCCGGTGCCGTGATCTTCGCCGGCGCCAGTCCGGACGCCTTCACCGGCCCCACGCCCTTGGATGACTTCAAGCATCGCGAGGGACTGACGGCGGCGGAGTGGCATGCCAGCAGCGGGCTTGGGGGGCGCTTCGCCGGAGCGGGTTGGGAGTGGGTGAACCTGGGCTTCCTGGCGGGTGGTGTGTGGCTGCTGCAGCGCCGCCTGTTCAGCTGGCACGCTCCGCTGGGCATGCTGGCGGCCCTGGCCCTGTGCGCCGCCCTGTTCTGGGACGGCGGCAGTTCTTCGACCCCGGGGTCCCCCCAGTTCCACCTGCTCAGCGGCGCCACCATGCTCGGCGCCTTCTTCATCGTCACCGATCCGGTCAGTGGCGCCCGGAGTCCCCGGGGCCGGCTGCTGTTCGGGATCGGCGTCGGCCTGCTGCTGTACGTCATCCGAGCCTTCGGCGGCTATCCGGACGCGCTGGCCTTTGCCGTGCTGCTGATGAACGCCGCCGTGCCGGTGATCGACGCCTGGACGCGACCGCGCAGCTACGGCCATGTGTCGACTTCGACCCGGGAGCAGCAGCCATGAGCCCCTGGCGAGCGGCCCTCCACAACGCCGTCGGCCTCGGATTGTTCGCGGCCGTGACCGTGGGCGCCATCGCCCTCACCGCCGCGTTGACCTCCGATCGCATCGCCACCAATCAGGAGCGGGTGAGGCAGGCGGCTCTGCTCGAGATCCTGGCCCCTGGTCGAGACTCTGCGCTGGAGTTCGACCTCTCGGACAGCGTCAGCCTGATGAGCCCGGCGCTCGGTCATCGCGGGCCGAAGACCGCAGTGCGCGCCCGGCTGGAGGATCAGGTGGTGGCGCTGCTGGTTCCGCTGCGCATCCCCGACGGCTACAGCGGTGACATCCATCTGCTGCTGGGCATCGAAGCCGACGGCCGCATCGCCGGCGCCCGCGTGGTCGAGCACCGCGAGACGCCGGGACTCGGCGACCCCATCGACCGCCGGAAGTCCGACTGGATCGACTCCTTCCGCGGCCGCAGCCTGGGCGATCCGCCGCTTGCGCGGTGGACGGTACGGCGGGAGGGCGGCGACTTCGACGCCTTCACCGGCGCCACCATCACCCCCCGTGCCGTGGCCCGGGGCATCGGTCGGGCCCTGGTCTGGTTCGAAGAGGATGGCCGGGAGCTGCTGGAGGCATCGCCGTGAGCCGGGCTGACCTGGGCGATGCCCCCCATGCAACAGCGCCCGATGGGCGCGATCACCCGCAGGACGCCACGAGTTTCGCAGGCATTGCCCGGGAAGGGCTCTGGACCAACAACCCTGCGCTGGTGCAGATGCTGGGCCTGTGTCCGCTTTTGGCCGTGAGCAACAGCGTGGTGAATGCCACCGGCCTGGCGCTGGCCACCCTCATCGTCCTCATCGGCTCCAATACCTCGGTATCGCTGCTGCGCGGCTTCCTGCCGCCGGCGGCCCGGCTGCCGGCCTTCGTCCTCATCATCGCCAGCTACACCACCTGCGTGACGTTGCTGATGCAGGCCTTTGCTTTCGAGCTCTACCTCACCGTGGCGCTGTTCGTGCAGATCATCGTCACCAACTGCACGATTCTCGGCCGTGCGGAGTCCTTTGCCAGCCACCAGCCCGTTCTGGCCTCGGCCTGGGACGGCCTGATGATGGCGCTGGGCTTCGCTGCGGTGCTGATCGGCCTCGGCGCGCTGCGGGAAGTGCTGGGGACCGGCATGCTGATGGCGGACATGGATCAACTCTTCGGCCCCGCCGCCGCCGACTGGACGCTCACCGTGATCCCGGAGTACCGGGGATTCCTGCTGGCCATCCTGCCGCCCGGAGCATTCATCGGGCTCGGATTGCTGATCGCCGCCAGGCAGTACTGGGAAGGACGCCGATGAACAAAGCCAAACGCGAACAGATCTTCGCCCGCCTGCAGGCGGCGAACCCGACGCCCACCACGGAACTGGAGTACGCCACGCCCTTCGAGCTGCTGATCGCGGTGATCCTGTCGGCCCAGGCCACGGACGTCAGCGTCAACAAGGCCACCCGCAGCCTGTATCCGGTGGCGAACACGCCGCAGGGGATCCTGGCGCTGGGCGAGGACGGGCTGAAGCAGCACATCCGCCACATCGGCCTGTTCAACGCCAAAGCGAAGAACGTCATCCGCACCTGCGCCATCCTGATCGAGCAGCACGGCGGCGAAGTGCCCACCGACCGCAAGGCCCTCGAGGCCCTGCCCGGGGTCGGCCGCAAGACGGCCAACGTGGTCCTCAACACCGCCTTCGGCGAGCCCACCCTGGCCGTGGACACCCACATTTTCCGGCTGGCCAACCGGATCCCCCTCGCCCGAGGCAAAACCGTCCGCGCCGTGGAGGACAAACTGCTGAAGGTGATCCCCAAGGACTACCTCAAGGATGCCCACCACTGGCTCATCCTCCACGGGCGCTACGTCTGCACCGCCCGCAAACCCCGCTGCGGCGCCTGCGTCATCGAAGACCTCTGCGAATTCAAGGACAAAACCGAGTACGCCTGAACCAAAAAGTGGACATCCACAAAAGTATTGGACATCCAAGAACTTTCCTGGGTGTCCAATACTTAGTTGGATGTCCAATACTTTTGTGGGTGTCCAGAATTGGGTTAGAGGTCGACGATCTCGACGTCGGTGGGGTCGATGGGCTGGCCGAGAAAGCGGCTGCCCACCGCGGCGAAGCGCTGGGCGCCGTCGGTGGCCAGGAACTGCAAGCTGCCGACGGAGGTGGTGCCCGGGTCGTCAGTGAGCACGTCAGCCACCACTTCAGCGGTGGTGGTGGCGGAGTCCACCAGCACCAGGGCTTCGCCGGCGAGGCGGCGGATGAGGTCGGTGAGTACCGGGAAGTGGGTGCAGCCGAGCACCAGGGCATCGGGGGCATCGTCACCTTCGAGCCAGTCCCCCAGATAGGCCCGTGCAACCGCCTCGGCTGCAGGGGTGTCGAACCAGCCCTCTTCCGCCAGGGCCACGAACACCGAACAGGCCCGCACCCGGACCCGGGCCGCGGGGCGCAGCCGGGCAATCGCGGCCTGGTAAGCGCCACCGCGGATGGTGGACTCGGTGCCGATGACGGCAATGTTGCCCGTGGGTGAGCGGCGGCAGGCCGCCGCCGCGCCCGGCTCCACCACGCCGACCACCGGAACGTCGGGCCAATGCTCTGCCAGGGCCTCCAGGGCCACGCCTGACGCGGTATTGCAGGCCACCACCAGGGCACGAACGTCCCGGCTGCGCAGGGCCTCGGCTGCCTGCAGCGCGTAGCGGCGGACGGTATCGGGACTCTTGGTGCCATAGGGCAGGCGGGCGGTGTCGCCCAGGTAGACGAAATCCGCCCCGGGAAGGCGTGCGCGCAGGGCGCGCAGGACGGTCAGGCCACCGACCCCGGAATCGAAGACGCCGATGGGACCGAGGGTCACGGGAGCTGATTCAGATCGGCAGATCGATGATTCCCAGGGCCACCAGCAGCCCCGCGCCGATCACCGCCACGGCAATGCCGGCCACCAGCCACACCACCAGCCCGCCACCGCCGGAAGGTTCCCTTACCGCCACGCTGGGCATGGGCTGGGGCGGTGCGTCGATGCGGGGGGGGGCCACCTTCGTCGGCGCGGTGGCACCGGAACCCGGCTTGCCACCGCCCTTGCGCAGGGCCTGAATCCGCTCCTGGATGATGCGGTCCTCTTTCTCCTTCAGCCGGACCTGCTTCTTGGCGCTGGCGATGTTGGCACCGCAGCGCGCGCAGTAGTCCGCCTCGAGCTGCTCGTAGTTGCAGGCCGGGCAGGTCATGCGGGCAATGGCGATGCTTTCGATGGTGAAGTTCTGGCTCTTGCCGTGGGGCGAGGGTTCGGGCTTGACCTGGGCCGCCGGTGCCCGGTCCTTCAACTCGGAGATCAGGCCGATCTTGGCCAGTTCCACCTGATAGCGCTCCGCGGTCTCCCGATCGAGGCCATCCTTGAGCACCCAGGTCTTGCCGGAGAACAGGCGCTTGACCGCTTCCGGTGACTGCCGGAACAGCTTGGCCATGTCTGCCTGAGCCTGATCGGGGTCGACGCTGGCATAGACTTCGCCGTGAAACAGCACTTCGAATTGGCCGGACATGCACCCCTCCCTGCAGCAGCTGGAGCATCACGAACCGCGCCGGCCCCTTGCCGCCCCGGTGCGCAGACGCAGGGCATTCAAGCGAATGAAACCCGTTGCGTCGGCCTGATTGTAGGCGCCGGCATCGTCTTCGAAAGTGACCACGTTCTCATCGTACAGGCTGTCCGACGGCGAACGACGACCAAGCAGCTGAATATTGCCCCGATACAGCCTCAACCGCACTTCGCCGTTCACCACCTGCTGGGTGTGGTCGATGAGTGCCTGCAGGGCCTGACGCTCCGGTGCGAACCAGTAGCCGTTGTAGATCATCTCCGCGTAGCGCGGCATCAGGGAATCCTTCAGATGCGCCACTTCCCGATCCAGGGTGATGGACTCGATGGCCCGGTGCGCCTTCAACAGCAGCGTCCCGCCAGGGGTTTCATAGCAGCCCCGGGACTTCATCCCCACATAGCGGTTCTCGACGATGTCGATGCGACCCACGCCGTGGGCGCCGCCGAGTTCGTTGAGGCGCGTGAGCATGGCACCCGGCGTCAGTTCCTCGCCGTCCAGGGTCACCGCATCGCCGTGACGAAAGCCGAGGGTGAACTCGACGCCGGCCTCGGGGGCATCCTCCGGATTCACCGTCATCCGCCACATGGACGGATCCGGCGGCGTCCAGGGGTCCTCCAGTTCGCCGCCCTCGTAGGAGATGTGCAGCAGGTTGGCGTCCATGGAGTACGGCGGCTTGTCCGCCTGATTGAAGCGCTGCACGGGAATCTGGTGCTTCTCACAGAAGTCCATCAGGGCATCCCGGGAGTGCAGATCCCAGTCCCGCCAGGGCGCGATGACCTTGATCTCGGGATTCAGCGCGTAGGCATTGAGCTCGAAGCGGACCTGATCATTGCCCTTGCCGGTGGCACCGTGGGCAATGGCCTCGGCCCCCGTGGCGGCCGCGATCTCCACCAGCCGGCGCGCAATGAGGGGCCGCGCAATGGATGTGCCGAGCAGATACTCGCCTTCATAGACGGTGTTAGCGCGGAACATGGGAAACACGTAGTCGCGCACGAACTCCTCGCGCAGGTCCTCGATGAAGATCTCGCTGGCCCCCATGGCCTGCGCCTTTTCCCGCGCCGGTTCCACTTCGCCGCCCTGCCCGAGATCGGCCGTGAAGGTCACCACTTCGCAACCGTAGGTCTCCTGCAGCCACTTGAGGATCACCGACGTGTCGAGACCGCCGGAATAAGCCAACACCACTTTCTTCACGCCACCGAACTCCTGCTACCCTGGAATGCGCAACGCGGCGGGGGAAAGCCGCCTGGCGCGGGGCGGCAATGGTACCCTTTCGCCCCTCGGCGGCGGAAGCGCGTTGCCCATCTCCAGTCAGCACAGCCGCCACAGAGAGGTCGCATGTCACTGCCGTCGTCCACGGATCATCCTTCCATGCCCGTCATGGCCAAGCGCTTCCGTGGTTTTCTGCCGGTGGCGGTGGACGTGGAAACCGGCGGCTTCAACGCCGCCACCGATGCCCTGCTGGAAATCGCCGCGGTGACCTTCGAGTTCGATGCCGATGGCCGCCTGACGCCGGCCACCGCCATGAACGTGCACGTGGAACCCTTCGAAGGCGCCAACATCGAGGCGGCGGCGCTGGAGTTCACCGGCATCGACCCCTACCACCCCCTGCGCGGCGCCCTGCCGGAGCGGGAGGCCCTGATGGAAGTGTTCCGGGTGGTGCGGCAGGCGGTGCGGGCAGCCGGCTGCAACCGGGCGGTGCTGGTGGGTCACAACGCCCACTTCGACAACGGTTTCGTGCAGGCCGCGGCCATCCGCCAGCAGCTCAAGCGCAATCCCTTCCACCCCTTCTCCAGCTTCGATACCGCCACGCTTGGCGGCGTCGCCTTCGGCCAGACGGTACTCGCCAAGGCCTGCGAAGCCGCTGCCGTCCCCTTCGATGCAGCCGAGGCCCACACGGCCCTCTACGACGCCCAGAAGACGGCAGAGCTGTTCTGCGTCATCGTCAACCGCTTTCAGGATGCCGGATTTCAGATCTCTCAGGATTGAGAGGCTGATTGATATTGACAATCGTTCTCATTTGCATCATCTTTCGCATCAAGGCTCGAACATCCCGGTGAGAGCCACTCGGTGAGCCCTTCAAGGGGCCCCTGGCTGCGAGAGGTATCCGTGTACGTCTGCATCTGCAATCAGGTCAACGAACGTGCCATTGCCGCGGCTGTCCGCTCGGGCGCCCGTAGCCTCGATTGTCTGGTGTCCGAGCTCGAAGTGGCCACCTGCTGCGGCAAGTGCGCCGACGATGCTTGCCGGGTCATCGAGAACATCCTCGCCAGCGAGCCCTGCTTCGATCTCGCCACCGAAGTCAGCGCCGTCGCCTGACTTAGGCTGCCGTCCCCCGCTCGCCAACGCGATCGCTTCTCGTTTTCATTATCCTTTACAAACAAAGACTTACGCTTGACCTGAGGCCGCCCTCAGGGGAAGATGTCGGTCCTTCCGGAATGGCACAGAGGTCGTCATGAAAGGTGATCCGAAGATCATCGCTCAGCTCAACAAGGTCCTGGGCAACGAACTGGTGGCCATCAACCAGTACTTCCTCCATGCCCGCATGCTCGACGACATGGGTTTCACCCGGCTCGGCAAGCACGAGTACGAGGAATCCATCGACGAGATGAAGCACGCCGATGAACTGGTCAAGCGCATCCTGTTTCTGGAAGGCCTCCCCAACCTGCAGGATCTCGGCCGCCTGAAGATCGGCGAGAACGTGCGTGAGATCGTCGAATGCGATCTCGCCCTGGAGATGGTGGCCATCCCCGACCTGCGCGACGGCATCGTGATGTGCGAGCAGGCCCGCGACTTCATCAGCCGCGACCTGCTACGCAAGATCCTCGATTCCGAAGAGGAGCATGTGGACTGGCTGGAGACCCAGCTCGCCCTCATGGACAGCATGGGTCTGGAGAATTACCTGCAGTCAGCCGCGGACTGAGCTCAGCCCTCCTTTGCCGGCTTCGCCTCCTCGGCCGCCGCCGCCCGCTCGCCGGCGGCCTTGATCAAGGTCTGCAGCTCACCGCTCTCGAACATCTCGGCGACGATGTCACAGCCACCTACCAGTTCGCCTTCCACCCACAGCTGGGGGAAGGTGGGCCAGTCGCCGTAGGCCGGCAGATTGGCACGGATCTCAGGGTGGGACAGGACGTCCACGAAAGCGAAACGCTGCCCGCAGGCCATGACGGCCTGTACTGTCCTGGCGCTGAATCCGCACTGCGGCGCCTGCGGCGAACCCTTCATGTAGAGAATGATGGGATTGCTTTCGATCTGCTCGCGCAGGGTATCCATGATGTCCATGGTCGTCCTCGTCGTAGATGACTGTAGCTGACTGATCTCGCGGGCATGACTGACAGCCGCCCGTCACGGTGTATTCTCCTCTTCACATCGCCTTCTGTCCAAAAGCTGCAGGTTCTGTGCTCATGCCCGGCCATGCTGACACCACTGCCAACCACGCGTTTATCTCCGTGCGGGATCGCCGCGGCACCTCCGCCACCAAATGGGAGCGCTACAGCGGGCGCGACGTGCTGCCGTTCTGGGTCGCCGACATGGAGTTCCCCTCACCGCCTGAGGTGATCGCCGCCCTGCATGATCGGGTGGAGCACGGCATTTTCGGCTACACCAACGTCAGCGACACCCTGCGCGAGCAGGTCATCGAGCACCTGGCCCGGGACTACGGCTGGTCGGTGCAGCCGGACTGGCTGCTGTGGCTGCCGGGCGTGGTGCCGGGACTGAACGTGGCCTGCCGGGCCATCGCTGAGCCCGGCGCCGGCATCGTCACCGCCGTGCCCATCTACCATCCGTTTCTGGAAGCACCGGCCAACGCCCATCGGCGCCGGGTGGACGCCCACCTGACCCTGCAGGGCCAGCGCTGGGAGATGGACCTCGACCGCCTGCAGACCGACATGGATGAGCAGACGCGGGGTTTCCTGCTCTGCAATCCCCAGAATCCCACCGGCCGGGTCTACACCCGCGACGAGCTTAAGGAGCTGGCGGCTTTCGCCGAACGCCACGACCTGATCGTGGTCAGCGACGAGATCCACGCCGGCCTGATCCTGGAACCCCATTGCCGGCATCTGCCCATCGCCAGTCTGGCGCCTGAGATCGCCCGTCGCAGCATCACCCTCATGGCCCCCACCAAAACCTACAACATGCCCGGCCTCGGCTGCGCCTTCGCCGTCATTCCGGATGCCGACCTGCGGCAGCGCTTCAAGGCGGCCGGCAAAGGTTTCCTGGCCCACGTCGGGCCCTTGGCCATCACCGCAGCCGAGGCCGCCTACCGCCACGGCGGACCCTGGCTGACAGCCCTGCTGCTGCAGCTGCGCGCCAATCGGGACCGGCTGCAGGCCGCCGTCAACGCCATGGCAGGTCTTACCATGACGCCGGTGGAAGCCACCTGCCTGGCCTGGATCGATGCCAGGGCACTGGGCGTGGACGATCCCCACCACTTCTTCGAGGAGGCCGGCGTGGGCCTGTCCCCCGGCGCCCAGTTCGGCAGCCCCGGTTTCGTCCGTTTCAATTTCGGCTGCGGGCCGGACATGCTGGAAGAGGGGATCCGGCGCATGCAGCAGGCGCTGCAGGGCTGACCTGTGAGAAGGGCCTGGCCGCCGCAGGCGGATGGGCCGATCGCGAGGCCCATGGCCGAAGCGGATGTTGCTGCCTGCGCTGAATGCCATCGCCATCGCTGCATC
Source organism: Gammaproteobacteria bacterium (assembly GCA_020832085.1). Classification (GTDB taxonomy): domain Bacteria; phylum Pseudomonadota; class Gammaproteobacteria; order Pseudomonadales; family Azotimanducaceae; genus SLTB01. The sequence continues at coordinate 18,720 of JAFIFJ010000158.1, forward strand.
GCCCTCTGGGCGCAAGCAGCTTCCCACACGGGCGTCTAGCAGCTTCCCACTCAGGCGTGTCGCCTGAAGCTGGCGTCGCCGTCCTGTGGGTCGATGTCAGCCTTCCGGCTTTCCGTATCCACCACCCCCCGGCGTCTCGATGCGCAGCACGTCGCCGGCCTGCACTCGGAAGCTGGCCTTGCCCGGCAGCGGCTCGTCATTCAGCCAAGCCCCACCCGGTGCGCCGTCACGGCCGCCCTCCAGTCCCCAGGGTGCATGACTGCGCCGCTCGGTGAGCAGGCTGATCTCGGCGGGCGCCAGGAAGCGGTAGACCCTGACCACCCCGTCGCCGCCGCGAAACTGACCGGCACCGCCGGATCCCCGGCGCAGGGCATAACGCTCCACCTGCAGCGGATAGTGAGCCTCCAGGCTCTCCACGGGCGTGTTCAGGGTGTTGGTCATGTGCGAGTGCACCGCATCCAGCCCGTCGCCCTCAGCGTGGGCACCGGTGCCGCCGGCCAAAGTCTCGTAGTAGTCCCACTCCCCCTCCGCTCCCCGGGCGCCCATGGCCAGGTTGTTCATGGTGCCCTGGGAGGCCGCCGGAATGCGCCCGCCCAGCGCCGGCGCCAGGGCCTTCAGGAGCACGTCCACCACGCGCATGGAGGTCTCCACGTTGCCCGCGGCCACCGCCGCCGGGCGCTCGGCATTGAGCAGGCAACCGAGGGGCGCCTGCAGCCTGATGGGACGAAAGGATCCTGCCGTGGCCGGCGTATGGGCCGGCATGAGACAGCGGAAGACATAGAACACCGCCGCCGCCGCCACCGACAGCGGGCAGTTGAGGTTGCCGCCCACCTGCCCTCCGGTGCCGCTGAAGTCCACCTCGACGCCATCGTCAGCCACCGTGACGCATACGCGGATCGGGATGTCCACGGCCCCGAGACCGTCACCGTCGAGCACGTCCTCGGCGCACCACTGTCCCGCCGGCAGGGCCGCCAGGGCCTCACGGGCCAAGCGCTCGGCATAGTCGTTGACGGCATCGACGCCGGCCGCAAAGCCTTCCACGCCCAGGCTCTGCACCAGCTCTGCCATGCGCCTGGCACCCACCCTTGCGCTGGACAGCTGTGCCAGAAAGTCCGCCAGCTGCGGGCGCTGCTGCCAGCCCTCCACGCTGTCGACGCCCGGACCACTGTCGCCGTCACCGGCACCGGAAAGACGGGCCAGCACGACCGCCGCCTCGGCAGGCACTTCGCCGTCCCGCAGCAGCAGCATGGGGGCGATGATGACGCCCTCCTCCGCCAGGGTCCGCGACAGCGGCATGGAGCCCGGCTGATCGGCACCGATGTCCGCATGGTGGGCACGGTTGGCGGAAAAACCCACGTGCCGGCCGTCGACGAACACCGGCGTCACCACCGTGACGTCCGGCAGGTGGGTCCCGCCCAGGTAGGGATCGTTGAACATGGCCACGTCGCCGGGCTGCCAGCGCAGGGTGGCCACCACGTCGGCCATGGCATAGGCCATGCTGCCGAGATGCACCGGAATGTGGGCCGCCTGGGCGAACAGTTCACCTGTGGCATCGAACAGCGCGCAGGAGAAATCCAGCCGGTCCTTGATGTTCGGCGAGAACGCGGTCCGACGCAGCACCACACCCATCTCGTCGCAGATGGCCTGGGTGCGCCGGGTCAGCAAAGCCAGCTCGATGCCGTCCAAGGGTCCTCCTCCTGACCTCCATTGCACACGTCACGACGCATCGCTATAGTGCGCGGTTTTCCGGCGGCAATCAGCCGCCGGATGTCATTTCGGACCCTCCCATTCTACGGTCCGGGGAGCAACCGGGGACCATGAACGATTCGGCGTTGATGCAGACCTATGGGCGTCTGCCCGTGGCATTCGAGCGCGGCGAAGGTGCGTGGCTGGTGGACACCGAGGGCCGGCGCTACCTCGATGCGCTGTCAGGCATTGCCGTCTGCGGTCTCGGTCACGCCCATGCCGGCGTTGCCGAAGCCATCGCCCATCAGGCCCGCACGCTGATTCATACTTCCAACCTCTACCGCATCCCGCTGCAGGAACAGCTGGCCGAACGCCTCTGCGCCGCCGCCGGCATGGACAAGGCTTTCTTCGGCAATTCCGGCGCCGAGGCCAACGAGGCGGCCATCAAGATCGCCCGGCTCTACGGCCACAGGAAGGACTTCAAGCAGCCCACCATCGTGGTCATGGAAGGCGCCTTCCACGGCCGCACCATGGCCACCCTGACCGCCACCGGCAATCGCAAGGTGCAGGCCGGCTTCGAACCGCTGCTGAAGGGTTTCGTCCGTGCGCCCTTCGGTGATCTCGAAGCGGTCCGCCGCATTGCGGCCAACCAGCAGGAAGTGGTCGCCGTGCTGGTGGAACCCATCCAGGGCGAGGGGGGCATCGTGCTGCCGCCCACCGGCTATCTGGAGGCCCTGCAGGAGATCTGCGACGCAGAGGACTGGCTGCTGATGCTCGACGAAGTGCAGACCGGCGCCGGCCGCACCGGGCGCCTGTTCGCCTATCAGCACACGGCCATCCATCCCGACGTGGTGACGGTAGCCAAGGGCATCGCCAACGGCGTGCCCATCGGTGTCTGCATGGCCAGGGGCAAGGCCGCCGCAGTGTTCGGTCCGGGCAATCACGGCTCCACCTTCGGCGGCAATCCCCTGGCATCGGCCGCCGCCCTGGCCACCCTCGACGCCCTCGAAGACGGCCTTTATGCCCGCGCCGAAGCGCTGGGCGAACGCATTCGAGGCGGTCTCGGCAAGGCCCTCACCGGCAGCAATCAGGTGGTGGAGATCCGCGGCCTCGGCCTCATGATCGGTATCGAACTGACCGCGGCCGCCCCCAAGCTGGTGAGCGACGCCCTCGCCGCCGGCCTCCTGATCAACGTCACTCAGGAACGGGTGGTGCGGCTGCTGCCGCCCCTGATCATGAGCGATGCCGAGGCCGACGACCTCGTGGAGCGTCTGGCCGCGCTGATCCGCGCCCTGCCCTGAACGCCCCCATCGACGCGCCATCACCCAAAATCCAGCATCTGGTCCCAAGCTATGACTTTGAGGCATTTCATCTCACTCGATGACTTCGATCTCGCCACCCACGAGCGGTTGGTGGCCCGTGCCAGCGAACTCAAGCAGATGCATCGGCGGGGTCTGCGCTACGAGCCCCTGCGCGGCCGTACCCTGGCGATGATCTTCGAGCAGCCGTCGACGCGGACCCGGGTGGCCTTCGAGGCCGGCATGACCCAGCTCGGCGGGCACGCCCTGTTCCTCTCTGAGAATGACACCCAGCTCGGTCGCGGCGAACTGGCTGACGACGCCGCCAAGGTGCTGTCGGAGATGGTGGACGTGATCATGATCCGCACCCCGGATCAGACCAAGATCGACACCTTCGCGGCTGCCGCCAAAGTGCCGGTGATCAATGCCATGTCGTCGCTTCAGCATCCCTGCCAGATCCTCGCCGACATGCAGACCTACTTCGATCATCGCGGGTCCATCCGCGGCGCCAAGGTGGCCTTCGTCGGCGACGGCTTCAACATGTGCAAGAGCTACATCATCGCCTCCCATGTCTACCAGTTCGATCTGACGGTAGCCTCGCCGGAGCGCTTCCGGCCCAACGCCGACTGGGTGGCGCGCTACGGCAGCCGCACCCGGCTCGTGACCGACCCGGAAGCAGCGGTGAAGGACGCGGATCTGGTGGTGACGGACGTCTGGTCGTCCATGGGCCACGAAAGCGAGCAACTGCTTCGACTGCGGGCCTTTCAGGGCTATCAGATCACGGCCAAACTGCTGGATCAGGCCTCGAAGGACGTGCTCTTCATGCACTGCCTGCCGGCCAAGCGCGGCCAAGAGATCGCCGAGGACCTGCTGGAGGATCCCCGCGCCGTGGTGTTCGAGGAAGCCGGCAACCGGCTGCATTCCCAGAAGGCATTGCTGGAGCTGCTGCTGATCGGCGAGCGTTGATCAGCCGATCACCTGAAGAAATCCACCAGCGCCTTGGGCCGTTCGATCCCCCAGCCCTGGGCATAGTCGACGCCGATCTCCCGCAGCCGCTCCAGGATCTCCTCGTTCTCCACGCACTCGGCGATGGTCTGCTTGCCCATGAAGTGGGCGATCTCGTTGACCGACTTCACCACCGCGAAATCTGCGGGATTGGTCACCAGATCCTTGACGAAGACGCCGTCGATCTTGACGAAGTCCACCTCCAGATTGCGCAGGTAGGAGTAGGACGCGAGCCCGGTGCCGAAGTCGTCCAACGAGAACGTGCAGCCGAGATCGTTCAGGCGCCGCATGAAGCGCCGCGCGCCGTCCATGCTGGTGATGGCCGTGGTCTCGGTGATCTCGAAGGTGACCTTGTCGGTGGGCACCTTGGTGCGCTCGAGTTCGGCAATCACGTAGTCGAGAAAGCCCTCGTCGTTGAGCGAGGCCCCGGAGAGGTTGATGGAGAAGCCATGCACCTCGTCCAGCCACTCCACATGCTGGCTCATCCAGTCCAGGGTATGGGAAACGATCCAGCGATCCACGGCCGGCATGCGGTCGTAGGTTTCCGCCGCCGTGATGAAGTCGATGGGGGGCATGGGCTTGCCCTTCTCGTCGAGCACCGTCATCAGCACTTCATAGTGTGACGGCGCCTCGGCGCGGCCGATGGGCGCAATGCGCTGGGCCGTCAGGCGGATGCGGTCCTGCTTCAGGACCCGATCCACTTCGCTGACCCACTCCATCACGCCACGCCGGGCGGCCAGGTCCTTGTCGCCCACTTCGAAGATCTGCATCCGGTTGCGGCCGCCGTCCTTGGCTGCATAGCAGGCCTGATCCGCCTGCTGCAGCAGGGTCGCCGCCTCCCGTCCGTCGTTGCGGAAAGCCACGAAGCCCATGGATGCGGTGATGGCATACTCCCGCTCGCCCCATTCGAAGCGGAAGTCGGCGATGCTCTTGCGCAGGCCCTGGGCCAGTTGCAGGGCCTCTTCTTTCTTGCAGCGTTCGAGCAGCACACCGAACTCGTCGCCGCCCAGTCGCGCCAGCACTGAACGCGTCCCCCGCAGTTCGTGACGCAGCCGCGGCACCAGGGCGCGCAGCAACTCGTCGCCGGCGTCGTGGCCGCTGGTGTTGTTGATGATCTTGAACTGGTCGAGATCGAAGAACAGTACCGCGTGTTCCACGTCCGAGGTCTCGGCCTGAATCACCGCCTGCTCCACCCGCCGCTCGTACTCCTTACGGTTCATCAGGCCGGTCAGCGCATCGTGGGTGGCCTGATAGGCGAGCTGGTTGTGCATGTTCTGCAGCATGCGCTGGGAGGCACGCTCGGTGAGCGGCTGATCGGCCTCGTCGAGAATGGTCAGGCGACCGTCGTTCAGGCCCGACACCAGATCCCGCAGTTCGTAGTCGTGGACCTTCACACCCTTGCGGTTGATCAGGGTGAAGGTACCGTGGTCCTCGCCGATCCAGGCCACGGTCAGAATGCGCGACCGGCCGGCATCCTCGAGCTCGCTGAGCCAGCTGCCCACCTCCAGTTCCTTGGCCCGCTCGACCCAGCGTTCCCACTGCTTGCGCTGGGCCTCGGTCTTGATGCCATCGGGCTCAGGCGCGGTTTCCGGCAGCTGGTTTTCCAGTCCCAGCAGTTCAGCGGTACTGTCATCGTCTTCCACCGTGACGGTGGGGCCCGCGTCGCCCTGACCGGAAAGGGCCTTGATCAGGGCATCGAGGAGCGGCTGCCGCTTGCCCGGCTCGAAGGCGATGCTCTCGAGCCCGGCGGCCACTTCCGCCACCAGTTCTTCCGCCTCCAGAGGCGCCACCTGTCCTTGGCTGAGGGCGGTGGTGAGCCGGTCAACCACGTCGACCTGTCCGCGCCACTCCGCACTGTCACTGCCGTGGCGCAGCTGGGTGTGCACCAGCAGATTGCGCCAGCCCGGATTCAGCAGTTTGAGGATGAGTTCCGGGACGTCGCGACCGGACAGCTTGGTGCCCAGTTCACGTACCACGGCGCGGCGGGCGCGCACCAGGCGGTGGGAACCCTCGCTCTGACGGGCCACCCGCTGCAGGTTGCCTTCGAACAGCCGACGCTGGCGCTGCAGCAGCGGTTCGATCTCTTCCAGGCCGTGCTCGAACACCGCCGGGCCGCCGTCATAGTCCCGCTCGAGCTGGAACAGCAGCTTGTCCACCTGGGCCTGGATCGCTGGATCCATGCCGTCACCGGCATCGGTGAGCGTGCCGAGTTCTGCCAGCCCGTCGAGGAAGCGCAGGGCCGCGTGCATGGGCGCCTTGCTGGTATCAAGAAACTCCGTATCTTCGGTCGCCAGCTTGCTGTAGGTGACCTCGAGTTTGTCGAGCCAATTGCCGAAGGTCGGCGGCAGGTAGCCGTCGCCGCGGACGGACTCCAGCAGGCCATCCACCACCTCCAGCGCGTCACGCTGCTGGGGCGAGAAGGTGCGATTGCCACCGCTCTGGGCCAGCTCCCGGGCCAGCCTGCGACGGATGGGCACCCGCGGCTCACCTGGAGCAGGCGGCGGCTGCGAGGTGAGGCGATCGAAGGCGGCCATGAGCTCGTCTTCCCGATACACGGTATCGGGGGCGGCATGGACTTCGTCACTCCAGGGCGCTTCAGTGGGCAGACCGTCCGGCCCCGGCAGCGCCCGCTGCAGATGCATCAGTTCCCGGGCCGCGCCGTAGACATTGCCGATAGGCGCAGCCCCACGCCCACCGCCACGCACGCGCTGGCCGCCGCGCTGGCCGCCGTCTTGTCCCTGGGCTTCGTATTCGGCCCGGGCCGCAGCCAGCGCGGCAGCGGGCACGGCAAATTGCTGGGTGAAGGCACCGGCCTGGGGTTCAGGCCGGGCCTGACGGGTACCGAATTCGCCGAAGTGATTGCCGGTTGCAGGACCTCCCGACCGCGGCTGCCCGCCCCCGGCGCGCCCTCTTGGCGCCCCGCCTCGCCCACGGCGACGCCGCGGCTGGCCGCCGTCGGCAACGTCATCATCCTCGGGCTTGTCCTCCGGTTCGTCGTCGACCTCGGCCTCGTTCTCCGACTCCCGGGCCTGCTTGTTGGCGGCGCTGATGATCTCTTCCGTGGACGGAAACAGCCCGCTCTCCTCCAGCGTCTTGCGCAGGGCCGGGTAGAAGCGGCGCAGGAAAGCAATGAGCACATCACGGAAGCAGCCGAACAGGATCTGGCGGATCTCCCGCTCGAGTTCCAGCGGCTTGACGGCATCGTCGAAGGCGACGCTGAGCACGGTCGGCCCCACCGGCAGAGCATCCTTTTCGCCCCAGGCAGGCGCCACCATGGCCAGCCGCAGGCTCAGCTCCATCAGGTCTTCCGAGTAGCGCGTCTCCGCCCGGGAGATCACGTCCGCCACCAGCAACCAGTCCTCGAACTGCTCCGTATCCACCAGGCTCAGGCGGCTCTCGCCCTGCTTGCCCCGGCTCTGACGGCGCTGGTAGAGCTGATCCATGTCCACCGGCTGGTTGATCTGCTCGATCACCGAGGCCACCACCTGCTCGGTGATCTGCATCTGCCCTTTTTCGAGCAGCGTCATGCCGCCGAACATAAGGTTCTGGCGGACATTGTTGCTGGCATCCCGGGCCTGGATCAGCAGATCCTCGAGCACCCGATCGAAGGTCGCCTTGAGAAACTGGCCCAGGGCCTGATGACTGAGATCGTGCACCAGCTTGCGGGCTACCGCCGCGTCTTCTTCCGAGAGCTTCGGCCGGTTGTCCCAAGCCTTGTTGTCGCCGTCGACGGTCCGCTTCTTGCGCGTGAAGTCACGGGACCCCGCATAGCCTTCCAGGGCGCGGAAGGCCCGCAGCGCCATGCCGTCCGGGAAATACACCCCAAGGCCGTTGTCCAGCACCCGGGCCACCTGCCCGGTGACGCGGAAGTTGCGTGCCCCCGCCAGCTCCGGCACCGAAAAGTGGATGTGCACCACGTCGTCGAGCTGAGGATCGAAGCCCGCTGAACGCAGGGTGCGGCGGGAGCCTTCCTCGCCCATGAGCAGCATGCCGCCGACGCAGAAGTCGTGAATGCTGCACGGCCACGTGCGGCCACTCTCGGGATGCAGAATGGCATCGAGCATGACCTGAAGGCGTGCTTCACTGCGACGTTCGGCTCCCATCATGAAGCGTTGCTCCCGACCACACTGCCCAGACCACTCGCGGTGTGCTCGGCGCCAGCTGCCGCCTCGGCGACAACCTCCTCGGGACTCGGATCCTCGGCCAGCACCACGCGATTGCGACCGGCACGCTTGGCTTCGTAGAGCGCAGCATCGGCCCGGGCCAGGGTGGTTTCCACCGCCTCGCCGCGCACGTGCTCGCTGATGCCGAAGGACGCCGTGATGCGAAAATCGGGCAGCTCATCGCTGATGGACAGGCCGTTCATCTGCTTGCGGATGCGTTCGGCCACCAATATCGCGTTGTTCTTGGGCGTACCCACCAGCACCAGCACGAACTCCTCGCCGCCAAAGCGGCCCACGTAATCCTCTTCCCGCACCGACTTCTGGGCGATCTCGGCAAAGCGCTTGAGCACCAGATCGCCTTTACTGTGGCCGAACACGTCGTTGACGCGCTTGAAATGATCGAGGTCCACGAAGCAGATCGTGAACACCTGCTCCAGACGGCGTTCGTGCTGGGCCCTCTGCTGCTGCAGCACATCCATGAGGAAGCGGCGGTTGTGAATGCCGGTCAGCTCATCGCGGATGGCCATTTCCCGGAGGCGATCGAAGGCCAGCGTGAGCTGATCGTTGCGCCGCTGCAGGGCCCGCCGGTAGCCGTTCAGTTCCAGGCCCACCACGGTCGCCATCGCCATGGCCAGCAGGAATGCTGTGAAGGCGATATTGGCAGCGACGGTGTCACCCATGCCCGGCCGGGTAAAGTAACTGAATGCGAACGCCGCGCCGGCACCCAGGGTGATCAGCAGGTTCACCGTCAGGTAGCGGGCATTGGTGAGCCGAAAGGCGCCGAACAACCCCACCACCATCAGCGCCAGATAACCAAGTACCGCCAGCTGCGGCGCCAGCGGAAAGAAGATGATCGCACCCAGTGCCGCCCAGAGGATCTGCGCCTCGGTACAGCTCGGATCCGTGAAAGTCTGATTGCGTCCGCTGTAGATCAGGGCGACCAGGGCGGCGTAGCCGAGCAGCCAGGGACCGAAAAGCAGCCAGAAACCAGCGGCCTGAATGTGCAGCAGTCCGAGCTCGCGAGCCGTCCACGCCAGCACCACGAAGGCCAGACCTCCGATCATCCCGATGAGAGCGCGCCGCAGGCGCAGGGCCTGTCGCTGATCGTCGTTACGCTCACCCATGGTCAGCTCTGCGGCCCCCGATGCCGATCCCACTGCGCGATAGTGCTGCAACCGATTGTAATTGAATCGATATTGGATTGCGCCACCAAGCGAACACGGATGCCGGCGTCAACGTGCGCGGCGCACCGCTTCCCGCCAGCCACCGAGCAGCAGCCGATGACGCTCCCTCGGCATGGCCGGCTCGAAGCGTCGCTGCAGGCGCCAGCGCTCGCCGACTTCGTCCACATCCCGATACACGCCGGTGGCCAGCCCGGCCAGGTAAGCCGCCCCGAGCGCGGTAGTCTCGATGACCTCCGGACGTTCCACCGGCAATTCCAGCACGTCAGCAAGCAGCTGGCAGAGCCAGTCGTTCACCACCATGCCGCCGTCGATGCGCAGCACGTCGGGACGGGCGCCGTCCGCTGCCATGGCGTCCACCAGATCCCGGGTCTGCAGGGCCACCGACTGCAGCGTTGCCGTCACCAGTTCGTCCACCCCGGTATCCAAGGTCATGCCGCAGAACAACCCCCGGGCCTCGCTGTCCCACCAGGGCGCGCCGAGGCCGGTGAAGGCGGGCACCAGATAAACCCCCCCGGTATCACCGCCAGTGCGTCGGGCGCAGGCCTCGGAGGCGGCGGCGTCGGGGATGAATCCGAGTTTGTCCCGCAGCCACTTGATGGCCGCGCCGGCGACGAAAATGCTGCCTTCCACCGCGTAGGTGATCTGTCCGTCGATGCGCGCCGCCACGGTGGTCAGCAGTCGATTGTCCGACCACACCGGCGTGGTGCCGGTATGGGTCATGGCGAAGCAGCCGGTGCCGTAGGTGCTCTTGGACTGTCCCGCTTCGAGACAGGCCTGACCGAAGAGTGCGGCCTGCTGATCGCCGGCCACGCCGGCAATGGGCACCGCGGCACCGAGCAGTTCGGGCTCGCTGTCGCCGAAATGTCCGGAGGAGTCCCGCACCTCGGGCAGCACCTCGGCGGGAATGCGGAAGCGTTCGAGCAGTTCCGGCGACCAGTCCTGGGTATTCAGATCCCACAGCAGGGTCCGCGAGGCGTTGCTGGCATCGGTGGCATGCACCCGGCCGCCGGTGAGCTGCCACAGCAGCCAGGTGTCCACGGTACCGAAGGCCAGCTCTCCCCGCCCCGCCCGCGCCCGGGCGTCCGGAACGTGGTCGAGCAGCCATTCGAGCTTGGTGGCGGAGAAGTAGGGATCCAGCAGCAGGCCGGAGCGGCGGCGAATGCTCTCCTCGAGCCCTTCTGCCCGCAGGGCATTGCAGCGATTGGTGGTGCGGCGGTCCTGCCAGACGATGGCGCGATGAATGGGGCGACCTGTGGACCGCTCCCACACCACCGTGGTCTCGCGCTGATTGGTGATGCCGATACCGGCCAGATCCCCGGCTTGAAGACCAGCCCGGGCCAGCGCTTCCCGGGCGACATCCAGGGTGCTCTGCCAGATCTCCTGCGGATCGTGCTCCACCCAGCCCGGCCGCGGATAGAACTGCTCGAACTCGCGCTGGGCCAGGGCCACGATCTCGCCGTCCGGTGCGAACACCAGGGCGCGGGAACTCGACGTGCCCTGATCGAGGGCCAACAGGCAGCGTTCGCTCATGCATCGATACTAGCCCGCCGGCTGCTGCGGACGAAAGGGCGCAGCGCCTCCTGAGTCGGGATCGGGATCGGGATCGGGATCGGGATCGGGATCGGGATCGAAATCGAAATCGAAATCGAAATCGAAATCGCCCCCGGCCCTACCACCCACATCCGACTCCGGAACGACGCCCCGCTTGCTCCCTGCACCACCCTGACACAATATATGGGGCCTGCGTGCCCCACGCCCCCCGTCCCGCACCCGATCAGGGCATCACGCCCCCCAGCCCCGAAAGTTATCCACAGGCCGTCCACCGGTCATGCACGGCTTGTTCACAGTTTCGCAAGATTTGGGGTATAGGTGCTTGCAAGTGCCGATATGTTGGGTCTAAATTGACCCGATCGCGCGCAGGCCTGGCTGCCGATGCAGTGCCGCGAAGGCTTTTCCAGAGCGCCGCCACAAGCAGCGTCGCGCCGTCGAGAGAAGTCGGGGCAGTTTTGCGTACACCACTACATCTTGTAGTCGTGTCAAGCTCATGACCATTCAGGGGATGGACCCGAACATGCACACCGAGACCCGTACCGATACCCAGGCCGAGCCGCGTCCGGCCGAGCCGCGTCCGGCCGAGCAGGCGCCTGTGCCCCCGCGGCCGGCACCTGCGCGCTCCACCATTGACGCCACCGCACCCGGCCAGCTGCGCACCATCAAGCGCAACGGCACCGTGGTGCCCTACGACGAATCGAAGATCGCCGTGGCCATCACCAAGGCCTTTCTGGCCGTGGAAGGCGGCACCGCTGCCGCCAGCTCGCGCATCCGCGAACTGGTCAAGGAGCTGACGATCCAGGTGGGTGACACCTTCCGCCGGCGCATGCCTTCCGGCGGCACCATCCACATCGAGGAGATCCAGGACCAGGTGGAACTGGCGCTGATGCGCGCCGGTGAGCACAAGGTGGCCCGGGACTACGTCCTCTATCGTGATCAGCGCGCCCGGGAGCGGGCCCTGGCCCGGCAGTCGGAGAGCACGCCAGAGCAGGAACTGGCCGCCCGCGCCATCGAGGTCACCCTGGACGACGGTTCCACAGCACCCTTGGATCTCGAGCGTCTGCATACCCTGGTGGGCGAGGCCTGTGCCGGTCTCGATGATGTGAATCCGGCCCGCATCCTCGAGGAAGCCTTAAAGAACATGTTCGACGGCATCACCTTAAGTGACGTCGGCACCTCGCTGGTGATGAGCGCCCGGACCCTGGTGGAGGAAGAGCCCAACTACACCTACGCCACCGCCCGTCTGCTGATGGACGAGCTGCGCCGGGAAACCCTCACCTATCTGGGCGTGCAGCGGGCCGACGCCGAGGCCGGTGACTACCGGGCCACCTGTGCGCAGATGGCTGATGTGTACCCCAAGGCCTTCGCCGCCTACGTGGCCCGCGGCATCGAGCTGGAACTGCTCTCCCCCGACCTGCGCCGTTTCGACCTCGCCCGCCTCGGCGCGGCCCTGGACGCCAACCGCGACCAGCAGTTCACCTATCTGGGCCTGCAGACGCTCTACGACCGCTACTTCCTCCATGCCAGCGGCGTGCGCATCGAGCTGCCCCAGTGCTTCTTCATGCGCGTGGCCATGGGCCTCGCCGTCCACGAGGACGATCCGGAAGCCCGCGCCATCGAGTTCTACAACCTGATCTCGAGCTTCGACTACATGAGCTCGACGCCGACGTTGTTCAACTCCGGCACCCTGCGGCCGCAGCTCTCGTCCTGCTACCTCACCACGGTCCCGGACGACCTGCAC
>JAFIFJ010000161.1 GCA_020832085.1 Gammaproteobacteria bacterium
GCCGAGCACCTCTACAACGCCCAGGGTTACTTGAGCCAGGTGATCGAAGCCCGGTTCAGCGCCACCACCACCGAAGTGCACTACCAAGTGCTGGGCATGAATGCCCGCGGCCAGGTGACGTCACACCGCAAGGGCGGGACCACGGAGACCCGGCAGTACAACGCAGGGGGCAGATGCGGGGTCAGACCAAGGCAAGCCGAAACAACTGATTGATTTTGCTAAGGATGGTTTACTGGGCGGGATCAATTCGGCCCTTAGAGACCCCTTTGTCGGCCGAAAAAGCAGCTTCTAAGGTTCAGTCGGACGAGTTCACCGCGGGAACCAATGTGCTTCTCAGGTAGCGGCTACGCCATCGTTCCCCTGCGCTGCGCTCCGCTCCGGGAAACTTCCCACAGTGGCTTCCTGCCCGTTGCGGGCTTACAGCAGAACCCTGTCGTTTCGCACACCTCCGTCAGTGATCTGCCATCGTCGGCATGCAGGTTCGTGATCCAGGATTGGACCATCCGCGGATCTCGGATCAGCACCGATGGATCACGACCAGAACTTCAAGAACCTGATCGTCGATTATCCGCACGACGCCATCTCCCTGTTCGCTGCATCGGTGTCTGCCGACGTCGATCCCGATGCCCGCATCACGCCCATCCGTCAGGAGCAGCTGAAGGAGCGACTCGGCGATCGCTTTCGCGAACTCGATGTTCCGCTATTGGTGGAATGGCCGGATGGCCGCCGCGAGGCGATCCTGTTCGTCATCGAGGAAGAGACTGAGCCAAGCAGGTTTTCGATTCACCGGCTCGCCCACTACTGTCTGGATCTGGCCGCTGGCTTCGATACGGAGCGGGTGGTGCCGGTGGTGGTGTTCCTGAACCGGGGTCCGTTCCGGCGGGATCTGCGCCTCGGTTCGGATTCCCAGGATCATCTGCAGTTCAACTTTCTGTCGTTCTCGTTGGCGGAGGAACCGGCGGAACGCCACCTTGATAGCCCTAACGTGGTGGCGCGACTGAACCTGCCGAACATGGCGTATCGCCCTGAAGCCAAGGTGGACATCTACGAGCAGGCGGTGCGCGGATTGGTGATGCTGGAGCCGGACCATGGCCGGCGGGCGAAGTACACCGACTTCATCGACATGTATGCGGCCTTGGACGAGAATGAATGGGCCATCGATCTCGCAAGAGCCGCGAAGGAGGATGACGTGGCAGTGAGCTTCAGACAGAAGATGGAGGAGGAGGGCCTGAAGAAGGGCCTGGAGCAAGGCCGCGAGGAGGGCGCACACGACGGCGCTGCGCGCATGCTGCTACGACAGCTCGGTCTGCGTTTCGGCGATGAGGCCTCCGCCAGCGTTCGCAGCCGGGTTGAAGCCGCGGAGCTCGACGAGATCATGGCCTGGTCGGATCGCATTCTGACGGCAGCCTCGCTGGAAGACGTTTTCCGCTGAATCGCAGTCTGGCCCACAAATCCACTCAAAGCGCTTTCAGATGCTGGAGACCCCTGCGGGGTCAGACTAAGGCAAGCTGAAACAACTTATTGATTTTCCTAGAGATGGTCTGCTGAGCGCGATCAATGTGGTCCTTAGAGCCCCCTTTTTTGGCCGAAAAAGCAGCTTCTAAGGTTTCAAGCCCGAGTGAGATCATGTCGGGCGGCATCATCAGCATCCGGCATGCGGCGCCAGACCAAAGCGACCCTCGGCAACATCACCAGCAAGTCCAACGTCGGTAGTTACAGCTACGGTGCCGGCCCCATGCGGTGACCAGCGCCGGCGGCGTGAGCTACGGCTACGATGCCAACGGCAACATGACCACCGGCAACGGCCGGACCGTGGCCAACAAGCCTGCCCAGATCCAGCAAAGCAACCGCAGCGTCACCTTCGAATACGGCCCCCACCGGGAACGCTACCAGCACATCGACAGCACCCCCAGCGGCACCACCGTCACCCGCTACGTCGGCAGCGTGGAGCGCATCTGTGCCAGTTGATCGAGGCCAAGCGCGGCGCCACCTTCCCCCTCATTGACTGCCGCGTGCCATCCGTGTTCAGATTCCGGAAACGATGCACTTTATCATCAAATTTGATGCAGGAGGCGTGCATGCGTACGACGCTGACCATTGACGATGAGTTGTACCAAAGGGCGCTGGAGTTGGCGGATCCGGAAATGAACAAAGCCGACCTGTTCCGGGAGGCGATCAAGACCTTCGTCCGGGTACAGGCAGCCAAGCGCCTGGCTTCACTGGGCGGCAGCGTGCCGGATATGAAGGACATTTCCCGTCGCCGGGAGGAGTCGGCCGCGCCTTGAACGTGTTGATCGACACTTCGGTTTGGGTGGCGCATTTCCGGCACCGGAATGACAATCTGGTCGATGTGATCCTGCGTGACGACGGCCTGACTCACCCCATGGTGCTGGTGGAGCTGGCCTGCGGTACCCCGCCGGCACCGAGAGGGCAGACACTGAGTGATGTCGGTCTTCTGCGATCTGCCCGCCAGGCCACGTGGTCGGAGCTGCGCACGCTGATAGAACGGGAGCGGCTCTATGGCCTGGGTTGCGGGTTGGTGGATCTAAGCTTGCTGGCCTCCGTGCTTCTGACTCCAGACTCCCGGTTGTGGACCCTTGATCGACGCTTGGATGAATTGGCGCGGCGGTTCGCTGTGGCCTACGACTCTCGATAGTAGAAGCGAGACATCGAGCATGGGCACAAGCGGGGGCAGACCTGAGGAAGCCAACACAACTTATTGATTTTCCGAGCGATGGTCTGCTGAGCGCGATCAATCCCGCCCTTGGAGCCGCCCTTTTTTGGCCGAAAAACCAGCTTCCAAGCTCCGATCGTACGAGTTCATGTCGCGAACCAATATGCTTCTCCGGTGAATACTGCGCGATAGTTCCCCTGCGCTTCGCTTCGGGGAAACTGGTTGCGCGCCATCCCTGGCGCGCCCCGCTGCGCGGCGCACTGCGTGCGACGCATTTCGCTGTTGAGCGCCGTCCATGGCGCTCACCCTTCGGGCGCTACGCGACCTGTTTCGCTCCAGGCGAAACAGGCCCGGCGAAATGCGCCCACAATGGCTTCGTGCCCGCGACTGGCTCACAGCGACACGTTGCCGATTCGCACATCACCATCAGTGATTTCCCATCGTTGGCATTCATGGTCTTGATCCAGGATTGGACCATCCCCCGATCCGGGATCAGCCCCGATGGATCACGACCAGAACTTCAAGAACCTGATCGTCGATTATCCCCACGACGCCATCGCCCTGTTCGCGGCGTCAGCGGCTGCCGACATCGATCCCGATGCCCGGATCACGCCCATCCGCCAGGAGCAGTTGAAGGAGCGCCTCGGCGATCGTTTCCGCGAACTCGACGTGCCGCTGCTGGTGGAGTGGCCGGACGGTCGGCGCGAGGCGATCCTGTTCGTGATTGAAGAGGAGACGGATCCGAGCCGGTTTTCCATTCACCGGCTGGCGCACTATTGTCTGGATCTGGCTGCAGGCTTCGATACGGAGCGCGTGGTGCCGGTGGTGGTGTTCCTGCACCGGGGCCCGTTCCCCCGAGATCTGCGCCTCGGTTCGGATTCCCAGGATCATCTGCAGTTCAACTTTCTGTCGTTCTCACTGGCGGAAGAGCCGGCGGAACGCCACCTTGATAGCCCCAACGTGGTGGCGCGACTGAACCTGCTGAATATGGCCTATCGCCCTGAAGCCAAGGTGGACATCTACGAGCAGGCGATGCGCGGATTGGTGATGCTGGAGCCGGACCATGGCCGGCGGGCCAAGTACGCCGACTTCATCGACATGTATGCGGCCTTGGACGAGAATGAATGGGCCATCTATAGCGCACGGTCCGCGAAGGAGGATGCCATGGCAGTGAGCTTCAGACAGAAGATGGAGGAGGAGGGCCTGAAGAAGGGCCTGGAGAAGGGCCTGGAGAAGGGCCTGGAGAAGGGCCTGGAGAAGGGCCTGGAGAAGGGCTTGGAGCAAGGCCGCCTTGAGGGCGCACACGACGGCGCCGCGCGCGTGCTGCTGCGTCTCATTGCCCTGCGCTTCGGCGATGAGGCTTCCGCCAGCGTTCGCAGCCGGGTGGACGCAGCGGATCTCGACGAGATCATGGCCTGGTCGGATCGCATCCTGACGGTAGGCTCGCTGGAAGACGTCTTCCGCTGAGCGGCAAACCGCCCTCAAAACGGGTTAAGGGCGGCTTCAGCTGCGAAAGCTTTGCGAGGGTAGTCGATGCAGCGGTGGGACTTCGCGGAGGAATCCGCTCCCGCTGCGCCGTGTCGCATTCCGAACCTCGACGAGGTGATTTCTCAACCTTCGGTCTCTTGAGCAGCTGGAGCCAGAACGCCGCATGCGTCGTTGGCCACTCCTGACGTAAACTCGCGCCCCTTCACACATGAGCAGGCGGGGAGAACGGGTATGAGTGATGACGGACTGCGCCTCGAGCGCCGTGGGGCCGTAGCAATTCTGACGCTGGATCGGCCGAACGCTGCCAATGGCATTGATCTCGCGCTGGGCAAGGCGCTGATGATGCAGGCCATCGCGCTGTCCGAGGATGCCGAGGTGCGGGCGGTGGTGCTGACCGGCGCCGGCCGCTTCTTCTGTGCCGGTGGCGACTTGAAGTCCTTCGCCGGCTTCGGCGCGGAACTGCCCGCACGGCTGAAGGAACTGACGGCCTACCTGCACACGGCAATTACCCGCTTCAGCCGCATGGACGCGCCGCTGATCACGGCCGTCAACGGCATGGCTGCGGGTGCGGGCATGAGTCTGGCCATCACCGGCGATCTGGTAGTGGCGTCGGAGTCCGCCGGTTTCACCATGGCGTATACCGCTGCGGGCCTGTCGCCGGACGGCAGCTCGAGCTGGTTCCTGCCGCGTCTCGTGGGGGATCGCCGGGCCCGGGAGCTGATGCTCACCAACCGTCGTCTCACCGCTGCCGAGGCCCTGGACTGGGGCCT
>JAFIFJ010000164.1 GCA_020832085.1 Gammaproteobacteria bacterium
CAACGAGAAGATGAAGTCGGCGGGCAAGCCACTTCCAGGTGTGGAACTGAAGGTCGTGGATGAAAACGGCAAGGCTCTGCCGCCCCGTGAAGTCGGTGAGATCTGCATCAAGTCCAAGGGCAACATGACCGGGTACTGGAACCTTCCCGAGGCCACGGACAAGACCCTCATCGATGGCTTCGTGCACACGGGCGATGCGGGCTATCTGGACGAGGATGGCTACGTCTATGTCCACGACCGGGTCAAGGACATGATTGTCTCCGGTGCCGAGAACGTGTATCCGGCGGAAGTTGAGAACGCCATCTTCGGTCATCCTGCCATCGCGGACGTGGCGGTGATCGGCGTCCCCGACGACAAATGGGGGGAGGCGGTCAAGGCCGTGGTGGTGCTCAAGCCCGGCCAGCAGGCGACTGCGGATGAGATCATCGGCCATGCCCGGGAGCGCATTGCCGGCTTCAAATGTCCCAAGAGTGTGGACTTCATTGCCGAACTGCCGCGCAACCCCTCCGGCAAGATCTTGAAGCGCGAACTGCGCAAGCCCTACTGGGAGGGCCGTGAGCGCATGGTCAACTGAGCCGGAACGACTCAGTTGACCGTGGGCGCATTGCGTCGGGCCTGTTTCGCCTGGAGCGAAACAGGTCGCGCAGCGCCCGCAGAGTGAGCGCCAGGGACGGCGCTCAACAGCGGACGTTGTCCGCGAAGCGTCGGCACTGCGTCTGATGACGAATTTCGTGGACAAGTCCGATCGCTATGGCGTCAACCGAAGGCAGCGCCGTCAGCTTCGGCAGAGCCCCTGCAGATCGGCCCAATCGCTGTGCGATTAGGGCCTTCCCACAGTTGGCGTCACGCCAGAATCGAGCGGCACGCCATTGTGGGAGGGCGCTATTTCGCGCAGCGAAATGCGCCGATCTGGACGCCATTCAGGGCAGGCAGTGCATCGGCTTCGGCAGAGCGCGTCGAGATTGGCCCAATCGCTGCGCGATCAGGGCTCTCCCACAGTAGGTGGCGGGCACGTCATCCTTTGCCGAACTGGGCGAGGCGTTCCTCGAGGTCGGGGCTGCGGCCGGGGTTGTTCTCCCGCTCGAACTCGAGGCCGGCCTGACCCACGTGATTCAGGCCGCGGTTCACCAGCATCTTGTCGGCGCGCAGGGTGAACCAGGCGTTGGCCAGGAAGCTTCTGGCCATGGCCTCGGCCCGCTCGAGCAGTTCCGCATCCGGCACGCATTCGAGAGCGAGGCCGATCGCAGCGGCTTCAGGGCCACCCACCACCCGGCCGGAAAACATCATCTCCTTGGCCCGCTGCACCCCCACCCGCCGGGGCAGGCGCTGGCTCATGCCCCAGATCGGTGACATGCCCCATTTGCCGTGGGTGTCGGCGAAACGGGCGGATTCGGCCGCGAAGAGGATGTCGCAGCCGAGGGCGAGTTCCAGGGATCCGGTGTAGCAATGGCCCTGGATGGCGCCGATCACGGGCTGGGGCAGGGCTTCCATGGCATCGATGGTCTCGGCCTGGAAGTGCCGCGTCGGCGCGGTATCGCCGGCCTGAATGGCCTTGAGATCGTTACCGGCGCTGAAGGATCGCCCCGCACCGCAAAGGATGACTGCACCGATCTCTTCGCTGCGCCGGCCAAGGTCGTCGATGTGGGCCCGCAGTTCGACGAACATGCTGGGGCTCAAGGCGTTGAGCGCCTCCGGTCTGTTCAACGTCAGGGTGCAAAGGCCGTCGCGCTCGTCACGCAGCACCAGTTCCGCCATGATTCCTGTCCTCTAGAACCCAAAGGAAGGGATCATAGCAGTGCCCACCACCTTCGATTCCAGCCGCCGGGCCGACGTCCTCATCGTCGGTGCCGGCGTGGCCGGCATCTGCCTGGCGGGGCATCTGGCACCCCACGCCCACGTTCTGCTGCTGGAGCGCGAAGCGGCTGTGGCCTACCACAGCTCGGGGCGATCGGCGGCGCTCTACATCGAGCCCTACAGCAACCTGCCGGTGTACGCGCTGACCCGGGGCAGCCGGGATTTCCTGCTGCAGCCTCCTGACGGTTTCAGTGAGGTGTCGCTGGCGCGCCTGCGCGGCGCGCTCACCCTGGCACCCGCTGGCCAGGAAGCCGAACTGGATGCGTTTCTGTGGCAATGGCACTCGCTGTGTCCCGGCATTCACGAAATCGAAGCAGCGCGGGCGTTGGCCGACGTCCCGGTGCTGATCGAGGACTATGTCCGGCGCGCCGTCTACGATCCGGACGTCTACGCGCTGGATACGGATGCCATGCTGCAGGGTTGGCTGCGGGTTCTGCGGCGGCATGGGGGGGCGGTGGTCACGGCTGCCGAGGTTTCCCATCTCGAGCGCGTGAACGGTGAGTGGCGGCTGCAGACCCCCCATGGCACGTTCTCTGCGCCGGTGGTGGTGAACGCCGCCGGCGCCTGGGCTGCCGCGCTCGGGAGCATGGCGGGGGCGAGGACGCTGCCGCTGGTGCCTCATCGGCGCACGGCGGCGCTCATCGAGGCGCCGCCGGGCCACGCAGTGGACGGCTGGCCGACCGTGGCGGACGCTGCCCACACCTTCTATTTCAAGCCCGAAGCGGGTGCCCTGATGCTTTCGCCGGCGGATGCCACTCCCACCGAGCCGGGCGATGCCCGCCCGGAAGAATGGGATCTGGCCCTGGCGGTGGCCCGGGCCGAGGAAGCGGCCCGGCTCGGCGTGAAGCGCTTCGTGGCGACCTGGGCGGGGTTGCGGACCTTCGTTCCGGATCAGGTGCCGGTGCTGGGCTTCGACGATCAGGCGCCAGGTTTCTACTGGGCGGCGGGGCAGGGCGGGACAGGCTTTCAGACCGCGCCTGCAGCGGGTCGCTGGATGGCCGCAGAGATCTGCGGCGCGCCGGCCCCGGAGGATCTGCGGGAACTCGGGTTGACCTTTGAGGCGCTGTCGCCGCGGCGGTTTGGGTAGGTTGGGGAGGTCTTTTCGGCAGAACGGCATCCGTTCGTCGGGGTTTGGTTTTTCGGGATCGAAATCGGTATCGGTATCGCTATCGAAGGAACAGCAGGCTTGCGCAGGTTGGGGGTGCTGTATTGGTATCGTTGGGGAGTTCGATTGCGATAGCGATAGCGATAGCGATAGCGATACCGATACCGATAGCGATACCGATACCGATACCGATAGCGATACCGATACCGATACCGATACCGATAGCGATACCGATAGCGATCTTGTCGGGATGTGGGTGGGGGCGGCGCGCTTGAGGCTGTGGGAGGGCTACAACCCCAACACTAACTTCGCGACGATGTTCCGCTGCACTTCGTCGGTGCCGCCGGCAATGGATACGGCCCGGGTGTTGAGGTAGCGGGCCGTGGCGGTGAGTGCTGCTTCCGGTCCGACTGGCGCTGTTTGCGCCTCGGGCTGTCTGGCTTCGGGCTGATGGGGCAGTGCCCAGAGGCCAGCCACTTCCAGTGCGAGCTCCGTCAGCTGCTGATTCAGCGCAGCGGTGCTGGTCTTCAGGATGGAGGAGGCCGGCCCCGGATTGCCGCCCTGGGACAGGGCCGAGAGGATGCGGAATTCGCTCATGCGCACCGCATCGAGATTGATGGCGAGAGCTTCGAGGCGCGAGCTGAAGTCCGGGTCGTCCAGCAGGCGGTGGCCGGATGCATCGGTGGCGGCGGCCATGCGACGAATCCGCACCAGCAGGGCTTCGAGGCGGGCGGCACCGCCGCCACCGCGCTCGAACTCCAGCAGGTACTTGGCCACGGTCCAGCCGTCGTTTTCGTCACCCACTCGATTGGCGACGGGTACCCGGACGTCCTCGAAGAACACCGTGTTCACCTCGTGATCGCCGGACGAAAAGATGATGGGCTCGACGCTGATCCCCGGTGTGTCCATGTCCATGAGCAGGAAGGTGATGCCGGCCTGGGGCCGGCCCCCAGCGTCGGTACGCACGAGCAGGAACATGCGGTTGGCGTGCTGGGCATGGGTGGTCCAGATCTTGGTGCCGTTGAGCACGTAGTGATCGCCATCCCGCAGGGCACGCAGGCCGAGGCTGGCCAGATCGGAGCCGGATCCTGGTTCCGAGTAGCCCTGGCACCAGTAGTCCTCGCCGGAGAGGATGCGCGGCAGATAGAAGG
Source organism: Gammaproteobacteria bacterium (assembly GCA_020832085.1). Taxonomy (GTDB): domain Bacteria; phylum Pseudomonadota; class Gammaproteobacteria; order Pseudomonadales; family Azotimanducaceae; genus SLTB01. The sequence goes on from JAFIFJ010000164.1 coordinate 4,111, forward strand.
CCTGCTGCTCTGCCGTGCCGTAGCCCATGAGTACCGGGCCGCACATGCCGAGGCCCATGGGGGCGAGGGCCGGTGCACCGGCTGCTGCGCACTCGGCCTGGAACAGGTAACGCTGCACAACGCTCCAGCCGGGGCCCCCGAACTGCTCGGGCCATGACGGTGCCACCCAGCCTTGCTGATGCAGGATGCGGTGCCAGCGGATGTTGGTGGCGTAGTCCTGGAACAGGCTGCCGCAGCGATCAGCGCCGCGGCGCAGGTCGTCGTCGAGTGCGGCATCGAGAAAGGTTCTGACCTCGTCCCGGAAGCGGGCATCGGCGGGGGAGAGCTGCAGGTTCATGGACGCTTGATGGCCTCTGGTATTGGGGCGAGCGGCACACTAGCATAGGGGAGAGGCCGCCCAAACCTGAACTCATGAGACGCGGCCGCGGGGAGAGACGAATGAATCCGATTCTGCTTGGCGTCTTGCTGTTTGCCGCCGCGATTCTGGTGACGTCGGTGCTGGCCATTCGCCGGCAGCGCAGGGCGTTGGGTCATGAGGCGCCCGGCTGGTGGATGCCTCTGCGCAGCCTGCGCTGGAGCGGTGCGCTGGTGGCGTCCGTGGTCGGTCCCTTGCTGTTTGCCAAGATGCTGGTCATGGTCCTGGCCCTGGGCTCCGAGGTGCTGCTCCCTGCCGAGGGCGCGGGCATGATGGCCGGCATTGGCGTGGCCTGGCTGGTGCTGCCCATGGCCCTGCTGGTGATCGGAACCGCCGCGCTGAAACTCCCCGCCGCTGCCGATGACCGGACGCTGGATACCCGCGACGTTATCCGCCTCGCTGACGGCAACGAATGGTCGCTGTTGCCCCTTGGAGTCGGTCTTGCACTGGGGGTCTCGCTGCTCATCGGCGCGGCGCTGGGTGTGGCCATGGGAACCCTGGCCTACCTGCCGCTGCTGCCCCTGGGCATGGCGCTGCTGGTCTGGATCAGCGGGCGTCTGGCCGGCCGCTATCAGTCGCTCTCGCCCCCGGGCTGATCCGCAGTCAGCCGGCTCCACGGAGCCGGCTTCCCATCACCGCTCTACAAACTGCTGCAGCATGGCTTCGAGTTCGAAGACATGCTCATCGTGGGTGCCGAGATTCCGTAACGCCTGCGCCAGTTGCTGCAGATAGTCCCGATTGCTGCCGCTCGGGCCAACGGAGGTCGCGATCTGCCGGGCCACCTCCTCGACAGGGGCCGGCCCCAGCCAGGCGAAATTGCCCGGTTCGGCGATGTAGACGAGGGCGTCGAGGTGTTCACCTGAGTCGGCCACCAGCCCATGGCGCTGGCGGGAGTAGCCGTTCTTCTCGCGATGGTCCAGGGCATGGAGGACATCGACGGCAGCGTGCGCTGGGACCCTGAATGCCATGCCGGTGCAGACGCTGTCGGCGTCCTCGATCAGCGTCACCACCCGGCCCGGTGCATGGGGCAGGCCGCGGTGGTCGTGGCTGCCCTGCCAGAAGCGCCGGCTGAAGCCGGGCAGTCGAGCGGGAAGACGTTCGACGTGGGGGACGGACGGGTTCCAGATCAGGGAACCGTAGCCGAACAACCAGAAGCCTTCGTCTGGCGGGGCCGCGCTGCTCATGGGGGAACGGATCAGGGGCGGCGGACGACGCCGCTGCTTGCCGACTCCCTGTCCACCACCTGATGGACGTCCCGGAACATGGTGCGCAGTTGTCCCTTCAAGTAGTCCATGACCATGTCGCGCAGCGGGATGGATTCGCGGGTGATCTTGTTCACCGCCAGACCTTCGAGCAGATAGAGCGATACGGAGACTGCAAGGTCGAACTGCTCGGAGAGGGCAAGGTCGGGGAACAGCTTGCGCGTGGCCTCGCGGGAGGCGCTGTCGAACTCGGCCACGGCCGGGACCATGATCTCGTGCAGTTCGGGATCCGTGCGCGCAGCAACCTGCAGTTCGAGGAAGACCACGAACAGCCAGGAATCCAGCTGCCGCCAGTAGCTTTCGATGCCTTCCTCGATGCGTGTGTAGCGGGCTTGATCCTGAATCTCGGTCTCTTCCTGTTCATAGGCCGAGAGGCGCTTCTCGTTGAGGTGTTTGACGGCGGCAGCGATCAGGGCCATGCGCGACGGAAAGTGATGGAGCATGGCGCCGCGTGAGACGCCTGCTTCCGCGGCGATCTTCTCGGTGGTGGTGCTGTTGTAGCCGAGTTGATAGAAGCACTGCAGGGCCGCATCGAGGATGGCGGTGCGGGTCATTTCACTCTTGGTCTGCTGCCAGGTCTTGTCGCCCTGGGAAGGTTGCCGACGTGGTTCGCTGGCTGCTGTCGCTCTGGTTCTCGTCATGACGCCCCGAAGACCTCCGCCCTGGTTCCGAATCCCTTTCTCGCAAGGATGTGATTTGGAGTTGCCGAAATCCCCGTTTCGGCAACCCTGGGACAAAACAGTAGCACAGGTTTGTTTTCCGTGACCCTTTGCGGCGGCCGCGTTAGCCTCTGAAGCGAGCAGGGAGAGACAGCCATGAGTCCAGCCGAGGAGAGAGACGCGATGCGGATCCTGTTGGTGACCAAGGGCCACCCATTCGAGAAGGGGCCCTTCTTCGAGATGTTCGATGACTTCGATGGCATCGAGTACACTCACGTGGAACAGCCCGCAGCGCGGGTGTTCTTCGATCCGGATCTGGCGCGGGACTACGACGCCATCGTTTGTTACGACATGCCGGGCATCCACTTTCAACCGGGCGGGCCCGACTTCGAAGAGCCGCCGGCGAAGTTTCGCGAGCGCTTCCTGGCCCTGCTCGAAAGCGGTTTCGGCTTTGTCTTCCTCCATCACGCCCTGGCGGGATGGCCGGCCTGGCCAGAATTTGCCGAGATCGTCGGCGGCCGCTTTCTCTATCTCCCGGGTGAACTGCGGGGCAGGCCGGAGCCGGATTCCGGCTATCGGCATCAGGTCACCCATCGGGTGAACGTGGTCGACACGGCCCATCCGGTGACAGCAGGGCTTCCCAAGACCTTCGAGATCACCGACGAACTCTATCTGGCGCCGGTGTTCGAGGATGACGTTCATCCGCTGCTGCGCAGCGAACATGCCTTCGTCCGGGACAACTTCTATTCCGCGGCCCGTGCCGTCCGCGATGGGAAGATGTATGACAACAGCGGCTGGGAACATGACGAAGGCAGCAACCTCATCGGTTGGGTCAAGCGCTATGGCGCCAGCCCGATCTGCTACCTGCAGTGCGGCGACGATCCTGTGGCCTGGTCCAGTCGGGAGTTCCGGATGCTGCTGGCCAACTCGATTCGCTGGGTGGGATCTGAGGAAGCCCTGGCTTGGGCACGCCATCCGTGAACCCTCGCCACTGGACTCTCGTTGGCGGACCCGCGGGCGATGAGGTGGCGCTGCTGCTGTCCGAGGACGATGAAACCGGTCTGAGAGTGGCCTGGTTCGGCGAGTGGTCCGGTGGCGCCCAGGCCGCGCCCATTCATCACCCTCGACGTCAACGCTGGGGCGCGCGCCTGGATGCGGCATCGCCGTCCGCCATGTGGTCCGGTGAAGGCGGCGCGCCGATTTCGGCACCTGCCCTGCAATACCAGCGTGAGGGCGGTGGCTGGACGTTCGTGCCTCGGCGGATCGAGGTCCGGGTCCCGGACGCCCAGCGGCTGGAGGTGGTGCAGACCGACGATGCCGCGGCCCTGGTGCTGGTCATCAGTTTTCATCTGGACGCGGCCACTGGCGTACTGGAGGTTGCCAGCCGGCTGAGCAATCCGGGTACGGATGGCGTGACCGTGGGCTGGTGCGCCGCGGTGGAACTGCCGCTGCCCTACTGGGCCGACCACCTGCTCGATCATGCCGGCGACTGGTGTGCAGAGTTCCAGCGCGAAACCCGCCCCCTCGGGGCTGCAGGCCTGCTGCGGGAAGTCCGGGAGGGGCGCAGCGGTCATGCGCATCCGGCAGTGCTCGTGTTCGGCGACGGCGTGCCTGGCGCGTTGGGGGGACGCGTGCTCGGCATGCAGCTGGCCTGGAGCGGCAATCACCGGGAGCGGGTGGATCGAAGGCCTGACGGCACGGATGTGGCGCAGCTTGGCATGCTGCCCCTGGGTAACGAACTGAAGCTGGCTGCGGGTGCGAGCTGGCAGTCACCGCCGGCATTCTGCGCGGTGTCGAGGCAGGGGCTGGACGGTCTGGCGGCGCGTTTCTCGGCAGCCTGCCGGTCGCGGGTGCTGCCGCCCTCGGGGCAGCGCTGGCCGCGGCCGGTGCACCTGAACACCTGGGAAGCCCTGTATTTCGATCACGACATGGATCGACTCGAAGCCCTGGCGCGGGAGGCTGCAGCCCTCGGCGTGGAGCGATTCGTGCTCGACGACGGCTGGTTCCTCGGCCGGCGCGATGATGGCCGCGCCCTCGGTGACTGGTCTGCGGACCCCAAGCGCTATCCCGACGGACTCGGTCCGCTGATCGATACTGTGCGCGGTCTCGGGATGCGATTCGGGCTCTGGGTGGAGCCGGAAATGATCAGCGAAGACAGTGAGCTGTATCGGGCGCAGCCCCATTGGGTGCGTGGTGAACCGGGCCGGCCTGCGCTGTTTGGACGCAAGCAGCGCGTGCTCGATCTCGGGCAGGCTCAGGTCTGCGATCACCTCTTCGCCGTGCTGTCCGACCTGCTCGAAGCGCATCCTATCGACTACCTGAAGTGGGATCACAACCGTGTGCTCACCGAGTCGGCAGGGGCTGGCGGACCGGGGCACTTAGCCCAGGTGGCGGGCCTCTACGATCTGCTGGACCGGCTGCGATCGGCCCATCCGCAGGTGGAGATCGAGTCCTGTGCCAGCGGCGGTGGCCGTGTGGATTGGGGTATGCTCGCGCGCTGTCATCGCCTCTGGAGCAGCGACAGCAATGATCCGGTGGTCCGGGCACGAATCATGGCGGGTGCGAGCCTGTTCGCGCCACCGGAAGTTCTCGGCGTTCACGTCGGGCCGGCACGCGCCCATACCACCGGTCGCGTGACCGATGTGGATTTCCGCGCTGCAGTGGCGCTGCTCGGACATTTCGGTCTGGAGCTGGATCTTCTGGAGCTCGATGTGGCGGAACGCCAGCGGCTCGGCGCTCATGTGCAGCGCTACAAACGCTTGCGGGACCTGCTCCACTCCGGGCGTCATGCCACGCCCGTATTCGATGAGGATCATCTGGTGCGCATCGTCACGGCGCCGGATCGCAGTCGTGCCGTTGCCATCGTACTCAGGCTCGATGACCGCAGACCCGGGCTGCCGGTTCGCTTCACGCTGACCGATCTCGATCCGGCCCTGGCCTATCGACTGACGCTGTCCGAGCCGCTGCCTGAAGCGGATCGCCGTCCAGCGATGCTGGTGGGCGCAGGGGATTTCGAACCGCCCGGCATGGTGGTGGGCGGCGCGTGGCTGGCCAGCGCCGGACTCACGCTGCAGCTGCCGGCACCCCAAAGCGCGGTGGTGCTCGAACTTCAGGCCTGCGGCTGATGGGCCGATCGCGAAGCGTTCTGCCGGAGCGGACGGCATTACCTTCGCTGGTGGTCATCGAGATCGGCGCATTTCGCTGTGCGAAATAGCGCTCTCCCACAAGTGGCGCGACGTCGGA
>JAFIFJ010000165.1 GCA_020832085.1 Gammaproteobacteria bacterium
GCCCTCACTCCATTCGAATTAGCTGATTCGAGGCCTCGAGATAGGCCCGTGCCTGAGCAAGGGTACGATCGCCATCGGCACCTTCTGACGCCAGATGCACTTCTTCGAGGGTTTCTGCGATGGAAACCACCTCCGTACGGATCCGCTCCAGTGCGTTCTCCAGGGTATAGGTCAGCTGGTGGATGGCATTGAGGTCAGTGGGCGTCAGGACATCGCCGTCGACGATGGCAGCAAGGCGCTCGTTGTACTCCGCAAGGTGGGCAAAGGCTTCCTCAAGAGACTCAGCAGCCATGCCCTCGTAGTGATCAACACGCGGGACATCCGCGTGGCCTGCGAGGGACCAAGCGAACAGGGGGATGATAAGCACATTGAACCGGGACATCAGAACAACTCCTGGATCATGGAACGCAACCCGGAACGTAGCATGTGCTTCTCGGCCCCCATCGTCACGCCTCACCCACACCCGCGTCAGGCGCGAGAAAGCTCCATGTAGGTGGGCGACGGTTCATAGCCCACGAAAGTCTTGCCCAAGTCTTCGTAGTGCCGATAGGAAATGAGCGCATGGTTCGCCGCCTGATGCGCATCCCGCAGCTGACGCTCCAGCGGGCTGTCCATGCGGCTGCCGGTGGTCCCCGCCAGGTTGTTCAGGTCGCCGACGATCTTCCGACAGGTCTGCGCGGCGTGGGAACAGGCCATCAAGGCCGGCCAGAAGTACTCCCATTCCGGCGCCAGCCGACCGCCCTCTGACGGCAGTGGCCCAAGGTGATCTTCCAGACGATCCTGGGTATCGAGCACGAAGGTTCTCGCCGACAGAAAATGCGCTTTGGCCTCGCCGATGCGGTACTGGATCAGCGGCTGGTCCTTGAGCTTTGAACTTCCGCCCCAGGGCGTCTTGCCCAGAGAAAGATCGACGAAATTATCGATGGCACCGCGACAGACCCCAAGCGCCACCGCCGCCTTGTTGTAGATGGCATGGGTGGGATTGCGGTAGGTCGGATTCGCCCAGGTCTCGCTCGGCGCCAGCGAGCGGAACGGCAGCAGGTGCTCGGGTGGGACGTAGCAATCCGCCATGCGAACGTCGTGGCTGCCGGAGCCGCGCATGCCCGCGGTATCCCAGGTATCGATGATCTCGAACTCACCACGGGGAACAATCCAAGAGGCCTGGGCCGGCTCGCCGGTGTCATCGTCCACTGTCCTCGGGCCCATCAGGTAGTTCCAGTTGGCATTGGGGCAGCCACTGGCGAAGGAGCCCTGGTAATTCAGACGCCAGCCATCACCCTCCCGCTTGGCCCGCCGCCCCGGACTGGGGCCGTTGGCAGGGCCATGCCCTGAGCACACCAGTGTGTCCCAGTCATCGAAGAGCTTCTTGGCGAACGCCGGCTCCATACGCCGGATGACCAGCGCATTGATCTCCGAGGAGATCTGCGTGCACCAGCCGATGGAACCATCGATGGCGGAGGCGGCCTCGACGACCTCAATCTGTTCCCGCGCCCGCAGGTTCTCGCCGCCCAGCTCCAGCGGCAGCGCGAAGCGGTAGAGCCCCTGATCCCCCATGAGCTTAGAGGCCCAGGCCGGCAGATGCCGCAGCTCCTGCGCCTCATCGCCTGCTGCAACGAGATCCTCCTTCATGGCCGCAATGCGGTGCAGAATCGGCGCCTTCGCGATCTCATCGCGGCGCGCAAGAACTTCAGCTCGAACCACCATCCGTTTAACCCCTCCCAGGAATGTCCTGGGAATCTCTCACTATTCAGCGCGCGTGACTAACCCTCGTTTCCCCCAGGGTGGTAGAAGGAGGTCGGACGCGGAAGATGCTTCTGGCGGGGCGCTCAGCGCAGTTGGGTGGGCACGAACGGCTTCAGCCGTTTGCAGCGCTGTCAGGCGGCGTTGTCGAAGTCCAGTTCAACCTTCAGCCGTCCTCCCAGGGCTTGGGCGGCGCTTTGTAGTGTCTGTAAGGTCACTGATGAGTTATCAGGATCCAGCAATCTGTCCAAAGCTGAGCGGCTCGTTTCCATGCGCCGAGCCATCTCGGCCTTGGAGAGATTCTCTTCAGCCATCTTTGCTGCAAGCTGATGCGCAATGAACCGCTTCACTGCGATCGCCGTGACCTCTTCGAAGAGACCTTCTTCCTCGAGAAAGGCATCGAAACTGCTGCCGATGTGTCGTTTCGCCATGTTCAATCTCTCAGCTTCATTTGTCGGCGCTTCGCAATGGCCAGTTCTCTGGGAGGAGTCTTCTGCGCCTTCTTTACGAACCCGTGTAACAGGACAATGTTCGCGTCCTCAACGGTAAAGAAGATTCGAGCTATGCCTGAAGGAATGTTTGACCTGAGCTCCCAAAGACCATCGGCCATTTTCCGGGCAAGCGGCATTCCGATCGGCCATCCGAGTTGCAACGTCTTGATATCTGCACCAATCGAACGGCGACTTGGACGATCCAGGTCTTTGAGCCAACCTCGAACCGGCTCTCGACCTGAATCGAGCCGGAAGAACACGACATCCATGGGCCGATCCGATGGCATCCGCCGAGCGTACCATTTATGGTACGGTCGTCAATAGGGCCGACGGGATTCCGAGGCTGGAAGCCACCCAACGCCGCGTCTCAAAGGCGGGAGAGAGTGGCGCGTGACTTTCTCCGGTAGCAGGTCTCATGACACCTTGAGCCGGCCGCTGCGCACACCGCTAGAGGCCGAGTGCGCTCTGCTCGTTGCAATACACCTCCACAAGCGACACCAGCGGTTCCAGGATCGAATCAGGCTCTCCCACCTTCTCGAGAGCGCCAAGGCGGGCGGCAGCCGCCGGAGCCAGCCATTGCCTGAAGACGAACCCAGCCCCCTCCGGAGAGCGGTCCCGGTATCGCTTGAGGTACCAGCGGCTTCCCTGACGAAGGATCGCCTTGACCACCGAACTGAGATCGCCTAGCTGGGACAGATCACGGATCCCAACCCACGTGAACGCCACATCGCCGGCGGGATCTCCAATCGTCGCCAGAGACCAGTCGATGGCGAAACACTCACCTTCGGTGATTCAGATTCGTCGGTGACATGTCGCCGTGGCACAGCGAACTCCCGTCTTCGAGCTTGTCCAGCATGTCCAGGCATTGCTGCTTCAGGTGTTCGGGAAGCCCCGAGTTCGACACTTCAGGCCCAAAAATGAGCAGTTTCGGGGAGTCGGGTCCTGGAAAATCAATGACTTAAGGCCCGCTCAAGCCAAATCTCTGTAGTGACACGTTTTTGCTTGGAAGGTCTTGAAAAAAAGATTGAGATAGGCGTATCGTGGCGACATGTTCGTCAAAGTCACCACTTCAGGCCCGCGGCGCTACGTCAAGCTCGTCGAGGCCTTTCGTGACGAGGCTGGCACGCCTCGCCAGCGTGTCGTTGCCACCCTCGGAAGGCTGGAGAACATCGAAGCCGGTGAGGCCAACGCGCTGCTCAACGGGCTCCTGCGTGTTTCCGGAAATCCGACTCTCGACGAAGGCACCGGCGAAACCGAATTCGCTCCCGCCCGTTCCATCGGCGACACCTGGCTGCTGACTTCGCTGTGGAAGGAACTCGGATTCGATTCCGCTTTCCGTCGAGTCCTGCGCAGCAAACGCAGCTTCGATGCCGAACATCTGCTGCGGGTGATGGTCTTCAACCGACTTTGTGACCCGGAATCTAAACTCGGCATTCTCCGCTGGCTCGAAGGGGCGCTGGTGCCCGAAATCGATGAAGCCACCGTCACCCATCAGCACCTGCTTCGGACTATGGACACGCTCTGTGAATGCGGTGATGCCGTGGATGCGGCCATGAGCGAGATGCTGCGGCCGCTGATCGACCAGGACCTGTCGATGGTCTTCTACGACCTGACGACGATTCGAACCGAAGGCCATTCCGAACAGAGCGCGGAAGAACTGCGCGCTTATGGCGCCTCGAAAGAAGGCGGCATCGGCAGACAGGTGATGCTCGGCGTTGTCCAGACCGCTGAAGGTTTGCCGATTCATCACGAGATCTTCGCCGGCAATACCGCGGAAACGACGACGCTGATCCCGACCATCGAAACGGTGATTGAACGCTTTGGCGTGCAACGCATTGTCCTGGTAGCCGATCGTGGCCTGTTGTCTCTCGACAATCTCGAGTCGTTGTCGAAGATCCGCGTGGGTGATCGGCCGCTCGAGTTCATCTTGGCGGTTCCGGCGCGGCGTTACGCGGACTTCGATGATCTGCTTCAGGACTTTCACCGTCAGCATTGCCAAGACGCCGATGATGAGGAATCGTTCGGCGAGTTCGCTTGGCAAGGTCATCGTCTGATCGTGGCGCATCGGCCAGCGGTCGCCCGTGAACTTGGGGAACGAAGGGATCAGAAGATCACGGCACTGACGACCGAAGCGGATCACTACTTCGAGAAGCTCGACGGGCAGGATGCTGGGCGCAAGTACCGGGGCCGAAAGCTATCCGACGGCGGCGTCATGGCTCGCTTCTATCGGGATGTCAGCGAAGAACATCTGGCACACATCATCAGGATGGATCTGACGGCTGAGACGTTCAACTACACGGTCGATATGCGCGCCCTCGAGCGTGCGCGCGTGATCGACGGCAAACTGCTTTTGGTGACAAACGTTCCAGAACTCGAGCCCGAAGAGGTTATTCGCCGATACAAGGCGCTGTCGGATATCGAGCAAGGCTTCCGCGTCCTGAAGAGCGAGATCGAGATCGCGCCGGTCTACCACCGGCTGCCAGACCGGATTCGCGCCCATGCCCTGATCTGCTTCCTGGCGCTGGTGCTCTATCGCGTGCTGCGGATGCGACTGAAGGCGCGGGATCACCGCATGTCGCCCCAGCAGGCCCTGGAAGTGGCCAGCCGAATTCAATATCACCAGGTGCTGATGCACCGTCGCCAAACCGCTTCCGGACTGAGCAAGCTAAGCCCAGAGCAGCACGACCTATTTGAGGCCATCAACCTGCCGAAGCCAGCTGCGAAGCGTTTGTAGTGCCAATTTTGAAACCGTGATTCCAACGGAATCAATGCTTTACGCTTCAAAGTGTCGAACTCGAGGGAAGCCGTTCAGAGTAGCCGATCAGGGTCCGAAAGAAGGCCCGCTGCCGATACGAGTCAGGCAGATCCCGAACGAAAGTCTCCGACTCGACCGCGTGAATGGCGACAGGAAGGTCGGCCATCTGATAGGTGGCCTTGCGGTAGCGCCATGTCCGGGGAAGGGTGTGAACGTCGAGATTCGAGCCTGAGCGGAACTCGTAGAGAATCGCTTCAGTGGCGTCGAGTTGCTGCCTCTCGATGGGCTTGGGCGAAGGGATGCCGGAATCGTAAGCATACTTGGCGAACGCAAACTCGCGAGCGGCGAGGATAGGAGCCAAGTGTGGCTTGAAGACCTTCAGAACCTGCGTCTCCGAGATCCTGAGAACCTTGGCGCTTACGCCTGCTCCAACTACCGGGGGATCCGTGCGTAGTGAATTCAACGTCGAGGATAATGTGCCGGGACACGAAGTGGGGCGGCCACATTCATTCTCTTTTTAGAGGTCTTTCTCAATAGTATCTAACGAGATAATTCTCGTATTCAGAACCTTTATATCATTATGCGGAAATTTTCCCATCTTAGTTTCAATGAAATCTACGATCCGGGGGATATCGCTATCGCTCGCTATAAATATGTACTTAATATCATTCGGGTTTATTTCCAGCTTAAAATTCTCTACTATCTTGTTCATACGATCTTTCTTTTCTTCGAATTCATCTTCGAATATTGCGGTCTCCCAAATTCTATCTTTCGGCGTGTAGCGCCATTCGCTTTCCTTATAAAAATCTTTTTCCACCAATTCTCCCGATACCCGCATAGTACCTTTCAAAGGTTTTACCAGTTTGGTGAGAGACCAAAATGCGTTCTCCATTTCTCTGCCATCAGTTTTAGCCGCTTCGGCTTCGGCTTCGGCTTTCTTGGGAGAGCTATGCAAGAGATAGTTCGCAACATCTTTTACCATACTACCTTCGGGGCAGTATATGACTGGCTGCAAACCATTTTTTAGCCCCCATTCTTTAGTAAAACCTATACCATACTTGCCATAAAAAGTCGTGTGCTCGTTGATTCTAGAGAGTGGAATATCGCAGAAACATGCCATTGGGTATGCAACAAATTCCTCCAACGAAAACCACTTTAGATCCTCTGGACAGTATCTTGGATATAGTCCATTCGCCAATATACCCTCCAGATATTCGAGGTTCTTAGTGAAATGAAATAAACAATTGGACTTTGGGCTTATCATACGTGACCCCTAACTCTCTTATTGAACGGTGGTCCGCTCAACGCAGTTATCAGCGCATCCATTCAACTGGGTTGTACAGCCGTCCGTTCAACTCAGTTCTACGCGCATCCCAAGCCTGAAGGCTGGGACGAGCGGCTCACGGCGTCAATGGTCAATCTCCTACATTGGCCTGCGCCCAGAGATGTCGCTGTGTGAGAAGGTCAGGCTCAAGAATCGACGCTCCCGGGGCGTCAGCACGAGATGTCGGGTGCACCCTCGATCGACCCTGTGCTCAGGTTCTGCGTGGGGGGACCTCAGCCCATCGCTTGCCGCGATGGTTCGTCGACCCCACCAATCTCGGCGCACCTGGCAATGAGCTCGAAGGAGTGCAGACGAGCCTGATGGTCGAACACGTCCGAGACGATGATCAGTTCATCGGCGGAGGTTTCCTCGATCAATTTGCGCAGTCCGGCCCGGACCGTTGCCGGTGAGCCGACGATGGAGCGCGCCAGCATCTGCTGGGCCTGGGCTTTTTCGGCGGGGCTCCAATAGTCCTCGATGTTGTCGATGGGCGGCTGGCTCAGGCGGCGAGCGCCGCGCAGCAGGTTGGCGAAGGACATCTGCTGGGTGGTGTGCAGGCGGCGCGCTTCAGCGTCGGTGTCGGCGGCGATGACGTTGACGCCCACCATGGCGTAGGGCTTCTGCAGTTGTGCCGAGGGCTTGAAGCGATTGCGGTAGGTTTCCAGGGCCTGCAGGAGCATCTGAGGCGCGAAGTGAGAGGCGAAGGCATAGGGCAGGCCGAGCTCTCCGGCGAGTGCCCCTCCGAACAGGCTCGATCCCAGGATCCACAAGGGCACTTCCGTGCCTGCGGCGGGGACGGCCTGGACGGCGCCTGTTGCCGCTTCCGGGGAGAAGTAGTGCTGCAGTTCCAGCACATCCTGGGGGAAGCGCTGGGCGTTCTCGGGATTGACCCGCAGGGCGCGCATGGTCATGCCGTCGGTGCCGGGGGCGCGGCCTAATCCTAAGTCGATTCGTCCTGGATAGAGCCGTGCCAGGGTGCCGAACTGTTCGGCCACCACCAGCGGAGCGTGATTGGGCAGCATGATGCCGCCTGCGCCGACGCGGATGCGCTGGGTGCCGGCGGCAATGTGGCTGATCACCAGGGATGTGGCTGCGCTGGCAATGCCCTGCATGTTGTGGTGCTCGGCGACCCAGATCCGTTGGTAGCCCCAGTCTTCGGCGTGGGCCGCCAGATCGCGGGCATTGTCCATGGCGCCGCGGGCATCCACCGCCTCGGTGACGCGAACGAGTTCCAGAATCGACAGGGGGAGCATGTGGTACCTCGAAGCAGAGTAACCGGCCAATGGTATCAGGGTTGGTGGTGTGCCTTAGTGCGGGAGGGGGTTCCGGGTCCCTCCTCTTCCTGATGGGTCACTGTGGTCTCCGGCGTACGCCGCAGAAGGCAGATGTCCTACAGTCGCCGGCGGGCTCCGGTAGCATGCTCAGCCTTGGGGGCACTTTGCGCCGATACCTAGGACGCGGGAAGGTCGGAATGAGAGCAGCGCTACGGGTGGCCGCGATGTTGATGGTGATCGGCACAGGCACGGCTTCTTGGGCTCAGATCTATCAGCATGTGGACCAGCATGGGGTGGTCCACTTCAGTGATTCGCCGCCTGCGCGGGACGACTATCGGGTGATCGAGCAGTCCGAGCTGGATGCGATCACTACGACGGTTCCGGGAACGCCGTTGCCCAGTGCTGCGGATCAGCGGCGTGATGAAGTGGCGCGGCAGCGGGCTCGGGCTGCGCGGGCGGCGTCGCTGCAGCGTTTGCAGGCTGCGGAGGATGCCCAGTCGGCGCGCTGCGATGGTTATCAGGCCCGGCTGGACGCGATTCAGAGTCAGCTGAGGTCAGGGTATCGGGTGGAGGAGGGTAATCGGCTGCGGGAGGCGCGGCGGGAGATTCGGGTGCTGATGGGGCGGGAGTGTCATGGGCGGTGAGCTTTGGGGTGGTGATAGTGGCTAGGAGGGGACATCTCCGCGGAGATGATTTTTGAACGCGTCGTTCGTTGCAGGCCCACACCCTTCTTGAATCGATGCGTTTGATCTTGTTCCCGAATGGCCAGCACGCGAGGGCGTTCGTGCGCTGGCGAAGCCGGCGGCTGGTGAACGGCCTCACAGCACGTTGGCCTTTCGCAGGCGTATGCTCACCGCCTTGAGTGGCCGCGAGGATCGGACATGGGTCGCGTGGTGCCCTTCTCGGGTGTGTACATCGACAGTACCGGCAGCTTTCTGCCGGGGCCGGCCATCGACAATGAGGCGATCGATCGCTTTGTTGCGCCAGTGAATCGCATGTCCAGCCGCATCAAGCGGCGGATTCTGGCGGAGAACGGGATCGCCATCCGCCATTACGCCATTGACGAACAGGGCACGACGCGCTTCAGCGTGACGGCCATGGCGGCTGGAGCGGTTCGGGCCTGTGCCGCGAAGGTCGGGGACGCGCCTGTCGGACTGCTGGCCAGTGCCACGTCCGGGGCGGATCTGCTGCTGCCCGGGCTGGCCAATCAGGTGCAGGCGGAGCTCGGCTGGGCGCCGCTGACCACGGCGAGCCATCATGGGGTGTGTGCCTCCGGCATGCAGGCGCTGGCGGATGCGGCGCGCTCGGTCGATCGGGGTGAGCATCATGCGGCCATGGTGGTGGCCAGTGAGTCGCCCTCAAGGCTGTTCAAGTGTTCGCGCTTCGCGCCGGGGGATTACGATCTCGACTTCGATGCCCACTTCCTGCGCTGGATGCTGTCCGATGCGGCGGGGGCGTGGCGGGTATCGTCCCGGCCGGCGCCGGATCGGCTCAGTCTCAAACTGCACTTCGTCCACAGTCAGAGCCATGCCGGCGACTACCCGCTATGCATGCAGATGGGCCTGCCCCACGGCGGCGGTGCCGGCTGGCTGGATCATCCCAATGCGGCGGCGGCAGAGCGGGCAGGCGCCCTGCTGCTGCGTCAGGACATTCGGCTGCTGCCCCATCTCTTCGATGTCGGCATTCACGCCTATGCGGATCTGGTGCGCCATGGCGCTGTGGATCCTGCCGGTATCGATCACTTTCTCTGCCACTACTCCTCGGCGCGCTTTCGCGGCGTGGTTCGCGACTGTCTGGAGCGTGCGGAGCTGACCATTCCTGAGGAGCGCTGGTTCTCCAATCTGGCGACGCGGGGCAACACCGGCGCGGCATCGATCTTCGTGATGCTCGATGATTTCCTGGCCGAACGGACGGTGGCGCCGGGCGAGAAGATCCTGCTGTTCGTGCCGGAATCAGGGCGCTTCACGGTGTCCTTTGCATTGCTGGAGGTGGTGGGGCCCGACCCTTCGCCGCGCGAGGCGCAGACCGCGGCAACACAGACGGTGGCAGAAACGTACGTCGGTCTCGACGCACCGCCGCCGCCTCACGATCCGGCATCGGTGGATGCCGCGCGCAAGCCCGAGCTGGCAACGTTGCTGCTGGAACTGGCGGGGATCTGGAGTGACTTCCGCTCCCGGGCATGGCGGTCGGCTCCGGTGCGGCGGATCGTGGCGGGCCGCTTCACCCAGCACGACTATCTGACCTGGATGGCGCACTGGATTCCCCAAGTTCGCGAGGGCACGCGCTGGATGCGCACGGCGGTGGGCAATCTCTCCGAACGCTACGCGCCGCTGCGGGCATTGATCGAAGGCCATGCCGACGACGAGCAGGACGACTATCAGATCCTGTTCGAGGATTACCGGCGGGCCGGTGGCAGCGTCGAGGATCTCGTTGCCCTGCAGCGCAATCCGGGAGGTGAGGCGCTGAATGCCTTTCTGCACGCCCAGGCGCGGCAGACGGATGCGGTCGGCCTGCTCGGGGCCATCTACATCATCGAGGGTTCCGGGCAGCGGCTGATTCCGGCGCTGCTGCCGTTGATCCGGCGCCAGCTCTCGGAGCTCGGTCCGGTGTTCCGCTTCCTGCACTATCATGGTGAAAATGACATGGCGCACCTGCAACGCTTGCTCTACGCAGTGGATCTGGTGCTGGAATGCTGGCCGGATGCCTCTGCAACCATGGTGGACATTAGCCGCACGGGCCAGCGCACGGCCGCGCTCTACGTCTTGGAGCTCGAGGATGCCGCATGATGCA
>JAFIFJ010000167.1 GCA_020832085.1 Gammaproteobacteria bacterium
GCCGACCGCGGTGAACGCGTACCCGTCCTCGCGCAGCTGGCCGAAGCCGTGCTCGACCGCGCAGATCTCCGTTGAGGCGGGCTACGTAGCCGGTCGCCGCTCAGTCGTCAAAGCCCAGAAAGCGTGCGGCCTCTTCAACGCGCTTGCGCTCGGATACCACGGCGTTGGCGGGGAAATCCTCATCCGGCCAGCCCAGCGCAACAGCCTTCATGATGACCTGGCCGTCTGGAATCTGTGCATGCTCGCGCACCACCGGCGACTGCATGATGCCCTGGCTGTTGATCACTGCGCCCAGGCCACGCGACCAAGCCGCGGTGACCAGCGCGGTGGTGACTGCGCCACAGTCAAAGGCAGTGTCATCACTGTCCGCCAGCTCGCGGTCGTAGGTGATGATCACGCAGACGGGCGCATCGAACTGGCGGAAGCCGCGCAGTACCCAGTCCTGGCGACCCTCTTTGTCTTCGCGTTCGATGCCCATGGCGGCGAACAGTTGCTTGGCAACGCCCACCTGACGTTCGCGATGTTGCCCCGCAAAGGCCTGCCCAATGCGAAACTCGCGCGAATGCGGTACGCCCGCGAGGTTGCGTTCCGTATTGCCGGCGCGAATACGATCCAAGGGTTCGCCGGAGACGACGGTGAAATTCCATGGTTGCGTGTTCATCGATGACGGTGAACGCATGGCCAGTGCCAGAATTTCTTCGATCAGTGCTCTCGGCACTGGGTCGGGTTTGTAACCTCGAATGCTGCGGCGTCCGAGGACGACATCATCAAATTGCACTTCTATTCTCTCCATGCGGATACGACGATCGTTTGAAGGGCAGTCTCTTGGGACAGGCAGCTGGCATGAATCTCTTGGAGAAGCCACGTGGCCACCCATCCGGATTCCTCAATGGAGTCAGCTACGCATGCTTCGGCGCGCCGCATGGCTGTGCAGCGTGTTCTCCAGCGCCTTGCCTGGTGGGTGACTCGAATCCAGCGCCGGAGTCTATTGCCAAACGCCGTCGCCAGCATCTGATTATTCGACGCCCTGGTGCTGGACGTGGATCGCCCCTTCCGGCGGCGCGCGCTGCTGAACGTGAGCAGCGCGTGTCTGGGTTATCGTCAAGGGCCGCGACGAAATGCACCTCTGATGTGCCCAGATTCGCGAAGCACACATCGACGCCCGCAACCACCAATGACCTGACCAGCCTATCCGTACCATTCACGTTCACACTTCCTCTCAGCCGCTGTCGTGGCCGTGCAGTGTCCCTCAACGGAACCGCACGTGCACCAGCAGGGGTGCCCCGTGTGGGGAGCACATCTGACTACTGCAGTAGTCCGTGATGGGCCCAGCTTGATGTTCGCCTCCGGAGGCTGCACGAACTCGGCGCTCTGTCGTCAAGAGTCCGAAAGCTGGCACTCTGCCACTATTGCCCCCCCTTCAGCGTTCCGTAGGGTCGTTTCCAGGCGCAGGAGTCGCGTGGCACCTACACCATGTCCGCCCGGTTCCCCGCTGCATACGAACGCGAAGCAGGAGGGAATCATGGGTATGAGAAAATGCATCATCGGCGCCGGATTCGCGGTGCTGGTCGCGAGTGTCCACGGCGTACCGGTCGTCGTCGAGGCGCCGGAAGCGGAAAACAACGCTACGGCGCGCGCGTACTTTAACTGTGTCGTAGACAGTAACGATTTTGTCGAAGCGCCCGCGACGGCCATGGAACGCTGCCGACCTGAACGTGACGTGCTCGCTGCATCGGTTGCGCCGAAGCACCAGCGTGGCGTCATTGAGCGCATGGACAGCCTCATCGAACTCCGCTGGCGGCGAGATAGCGAGCGCGAGGCCTACCGGGAGACAGTGCAATGAGGGCGGCGTGCTGGCTCACAGCGCTCCTCGTGCTCGTGCCGCTCCTAGGCGCAGAGGCCTCCATCAGCGGACCCACGTCCAGCAGCGGACCCTATACTCTCACCTGGCCGGACGATGGCCAGAACCTGCTGCGTGAAGTGCAATCTCAGACCGACCACTTCACGAGCCCGACGACATTCAATAACCCCGCAGGAACCTACGATTACGAATACTACCTTCACATCTTCGCGCCGGAGTTCGGCATCAACGGCCATTTCCTGATCGATACCCACCAAGTGGTCGTCACGGAAGGCGGTGACCCACCAGATCCGCCGCCAAGCGAGGACCCACATGTGGTCCGCGTCGGTGACCTCGGCAGCAACGGCCTCCTCGATTTCGCCATCACCGCCGCCAGTCCCGGACAGCGCCTGATCGAGGACTTCATCCTCAGACAGACCTCGCCAGGCGTGTTCGAAGTTCTGGTCAACCCAACTTTGTGGCAACTGCACCAGGCTGCGAACTGGCCGCTGAGTGGTGCTTGAGCCATCGTGACCGAACTCAACATGAACGGGCAGCTGGATGTCGCGCTGGTCGACGCCAGTGACGCAATCCCGGGAACAAGCGATTATCTTTTGCTCGCCGATCCATCGGTATCGACCGACTACCCAACCGTTTCCACGCCGATCACGCCGGAGCGCGCCGCTTTCATCGAGGAGGTGTACAGTGGATTCGCCGACCCGGATTACCTGGCGAACGCGATCACGCAACAGTGCGTGAGCCAAAGTGGGTGGTATCTGGTAACGGCTTTTATCACTCAGCCCGGTTGGTACTGGAATGAGCACTTCCAGCAGGTCTACATTTCGCAACCAGGCTTCTACACGGTCTATGCGTACTTGCAAGCCAATCAGTGTTTCGATGTGATCGATACGAACGTCGTTGAAAGTCTTCCGGGTTACTACTTCTTTGAGGCGCTCGAGCGCTTCGTCGACAGCTCGTCTGCCAGCGAGCGCATCGATGCCGCGAACGTCATGGAAGCGGTTCTGGAAGAGACCCTCGGCACGCCGGTCGGTCCACCTGCCACGCAGGGTCCGCACTCCGACATCGAGGCGGCCGAACGTGGATTCAGCATCGGCTACAGGATCTACGAAGCGCTGTGCATGCTCGAAGCCATCAGTTTTCCATGTACGGGCCGGGAAGTCGCTCTGGACTCCGCCATTTGCTACCTTCAAGCGTCGCCGCAGGATTACCACCTCCTGGGAGCCTGGGCAATGCCGAAAGTACCCCATCCGCCCGGGCAGAGCTTCCTGATCACGCCTAGTCAGCAGGCCGCAGCGGACAACGAGGATCGGTTTGGGTTCTGGACCAGCCGGCTCGATGACTCCCGTGACCCCCTCGGACCGATGGGCATCGCGATCGTCAACAACGAGATCTTACTCGGCTGCCTGTCCAATCAGCGGCTCAAGACTTTCGGTGCGATGCTCGGGGTGTCCGTCGACCTGGATAATGTCGGGCTGGCCCTGATTGAAGCGCACATAACGTCGACCGGCCAGTTCCAAGACAAACTCAGTGGTGCGGCAGTTGCCGACTATCACCACCTCGTATTCAACGGATTAGGACTGCCGAATCGTACGTTCGGAGGGACCCCGCTCACAGGAACCAATCTCGATCTCCGGATCACGCAGTGGCTATGGTGTCCAAGTTGCGACTAGCGCTAAAGCTTGCCGCCGCTGCTTGCATGGGCGTCGCCGCCTGCACCGCAGGCGG
>JAFIFJ010000004.1 GCA_020832085.1 Gammaproteobacteria bacterium
GATGAAGACGCAAAGCACCAAGCCGGCCGATGTGCGGCGGGACTGGCTGCTGGTCGACGCAACCGAGAAGACTCTCGGTCGGCTGGCCACGGAAATTGCCGTTCGCCTGCGAGGCAAGCACAAGCCCGAGTTCACGCCCCACGTGGACACCGGTGATTACATCGTCGTGATCAACGCCGACAAGATCAAGGTGACCGGCAACAAGCTGGACGCCAAGACCTACTGGCGTCACACGGGTTATCCGGGCGGCATCCGTGGCGTGAAACTGCGTGATCAGCTGGAAAATCACCCGGAGCGGGTCATCGAGGCCGCGGTACGGGGCATGCTGCCGCGTAACCCCCTCGGTCGCGCCGTGTTCCGCAAGCTGAAGGTTTACGCAGGTGCGGCGCACCCGCACGAGGCTCAGCAGCCGCGTGTGGTCGAGCTCTAAGAGGACATCGAAACCATGACAACCGCATCACGCGCCACGACCAAGGCCCACGACTACGGCACCGGCCGCCGCAAGACCGCCACGGCGCGGGTCTTTCTGCGCCCCGGCCAGGGCCGCATCCTCATCAACAACAAGACCCTCGAGGACTACTTCGGCCGCGAGACCTCGCGGATGGTGGTTCGTCAGCCCCTCGAGCTGGTCGAGATGATGGACCGCTTCGACGTGCGCATCACGGTTCGCGGCGGTGGCCCCTCCGGCCAGGCCGGCGCCATCCGTCACGGCATCAGCCGGGCGCTGATGGAGTACGACGAGACCCTGCGCTCGTCTCTGCGGCAGGCGGGTTTCGTCACCCGCGACGCGCGGGAAGTGGAGCGCAAGAAGGTCGGTCTGCGCAAGGCGCGCAAGCGGCCGCAGTACTCCAAGCGCTGATCGCAGGCGCCAAGCAGGATCCCACAGGGCGTCCGGCCCGGGAAGGCGGACGCCCTGTTTTGTTTCTGAGGCCCGCATTTGGCCGCGATCGTTCACCCTGATTGCGGGCCTGTGATAAGATTTGGCGCGGCCGTCACGATGGTGATCCGTTTGTTCCGCGGGCCTTGCCGGGCGGGCTGCAGGGCGCGCCGGCGATGTTCGGTGAGGAGCATGGCCAGCTGTTGGACACGACCTGCCTTTGATGACGTGTCCGTCGTGAGTGCTGTTCCTTCCGACTCATCTGATTCAATTCAGACCAGGGAGAATGCTGCGTGAGTGAAGGCGAGGTGAACGTCGCCCGACGCCGGTTTCTGATAGGGGCCACGGCTGTGGTAGGTGGCATCGGGGCGGTTGGAGCGGCGGTTCCGTTCGTCAGATCCTGGAGCCCCAGCGCGAAGGCCCGTGCCCTCGGTGCGCCGGTTCGGATCGACATCGGTAAGTTGCGGCCCGGTGAACTGCTCGGGCCCATGCCCGAGTGGCGAGGTCGCCCGATATTCGTGGTGCGACGCACCGAAGAGGCCCTGGCTGCCCTGCCGGAACTCGATCGAGTGCTGGCCGATCCCGAATCCCGGCGTGATCAGCAACCTCCCTACGCCGCCAACCTCTGGCGGGCACGGGAAGAGCGCCGGGAGGTTTCGGTGCTGATCGGCCTGTGCACCCATCTTGGCTGCTCGCCTGCCTTCCACGGCCGGCTCGAGCCCCAGCCCTTCGATGCCAACTGGCGCGGCGGCTATTTCTGCGCCTGTCACGGTTCGCGCTTCGATCTGTCCGGGCGGGTCTATTCAGGGGTGCCGGCACCGACCAACCTGGAGGTGCCGCCCTACATGTTCGAAACGGAAGACGTCATTGTGGTCGGGCAGGACGAGGAGACCGGTTGATGAGTGAATCAACGAAAACCGGCGGCTCGGGCAAGCCCGGTCCGATCGAGAATGTCATCGCCTGGATCGATGAGCGCTTTCCGCTCACCGAAACCTACAGATACCACATGGCCGAGTACTGGGCCCCGAAGAACCTCAACATCTGGTACGTCTTCGGGCTGCTCTCCATCGTCGTGCTGGTGAACCAGCTGATCACCGGCATCTGGCTGACCATGAGCTACGTGCCCAGCGGCGACGGCGCCTTCGCCTCGGTCGAGTACATCATGCGCGACGTGGAGTACGGCTGGCTGCTGCGCTACCTGCATTCCACCGGGGCATCGGCCTTCTTCGTCGTCGTCTACCTGCACATGTTCCGTGGCCTGATGTACGGCTCCTACCGCAAACCGCGGGAGCTGATCTGGCTGATCGGCATGGCCATCTTCCTGGTGCTCATGGCCGAGGGCTTCCTCGGCTACGTGCTGCCCTGGGGCCAGATGTCCTACTGGGGGGCCCAGGTGATCGTGTCGCTGGTGGGGGCGGTACCTTTCGTCGGCCCCGAACTCATGGAGTGGGTCCGCGGCGACTTCCTCATGAGCGAGATCACCCTCAACCGCTTCTTTGCCCTGCATGTGGTGGCGCTGCCGCTGATGCTGGTGCTGCTGGTGTTCCTGCACATTGTGGCGCTGCACCACGTGGGTTCCAACAACCCTGACGGCATCGACATCAAGAAACACAAGGACGAGAACGGCAAGCCCCTCGATGCCGTGGCCTTCCATCCCTACTTCACCATCACCAAGCTACCGGTGGTGGTGGCCTTCCTGTTCCTGTTCCTGGCGGTGGTGTTCTTCGTGCCGGAAATGGGTGGCTACTTCCTCGAGCCGCCGAACTTCCAGGAAGCGAATCCGCTGCAGACGCCGGAACACATTGCACCGGTGTGGTACTTCACCCCCTTCTACGCCATGTTGCGGGCCGCGACCTATCCGCTGCTCGGCATCGACGCGAAGTTCTGGGGTCTGGTGGTGATGGGTGTTGCCGTGATCCTGCCGGCGGCCTTGCCGTGGCTCGATCGCAGTCCCGTGAAGTCGATTCGTTACAAGGGTGCGATCTCCAAGGTCATGCTTGGCATCTTCGTGGTGGCCTTCGTCCTGCTCGGCTGGCTTGGTACCCAGCCGGCTGGTCCGATCTATGAGTTCATGGCACAGCTCGGTACGGCGTTCTACTTCGCCTACTTCATTCTGATGCCCTGGTACACCCGAGTCGAAAAGACCAAGCCGGTGCCGGAGAGGATTCCCTGACAATGAGCTTCCCATCCCGATTGGCAACGGGCCTGCTGTTTCTGCTGCTCGTGCCCACGGTAGCGTTTGGCGCTGCCAGCAACTATCCGCTGGAGCGGATTCGTACGGATCATTCGAACCTGCCGTCTCTGCAGCGGGGCGCCGCGCTCTACATGAATTACTGTCTGGGCTGCCACAGCCTCCAGCATCAGCGCCACAACCGCACGGCACAGGATCTCGGGATTCCGGAGGATCTGTACCGTGAACTGCTGCTCTTCGATGACGTGGACATTGGCAGTCACATCACCAATGCCATGCCGCATCAGGGCGCCCGGGAGTGGTTCGGCAATGCACCGCCGGATCTGACCATGGTCACCCGGGTCCGGGGCTCGAACTGGGTCTATACCTTCCTGAAGTCCTTCTATCTCGATGAGAGCCGGCCCTTTGGCGTCAACAATGCCTTGTTCGAGAATGTGGGCATGCCCCACGCGCTCATCGAACTGCAGGGCACGCCGCGGCTGAACTGTAACGGCGGCAGCTGCGAGGGGACGGTGGTGGAAGCGGGCACCGGGCGCATGAGCGAATCCGAGTATGCTGACGCGGTCTACGATCTGGTCAATTTCCTCGACTACACGGGCGAGCCGTACAAACAGGACCGCCAGCGCATCGGCGTGTACGTGCTGCTGTTCCTCCTGATCCTGTTCGTGTTCACGTTCCTCCTGGGTCGTGAATACCACAAGGAAGTCCATTGATGAGTGTCGCCAAGCGCTCTTCCATGATGTTCTTTTCCGATGGCTCGGATCACTACAGCCATCGGGTGCGCATGGTCTTAGCCGAGAAGGGTGTCACCGTCGACGTGGTCGACGTCGATCCCAACAACAAGCCCGAGGACCTCAACGAGCTCAATCCCTACGGCTCGTTGCCGACCCTGGTGGATCGGGATCTGGTGCTCTATGAATCCATGGTGATCATGGAGTACCTGGATGAGCGCTTCCCCCATCCGCCGCTGCTGCCGGTTTATCCGGTGGCCCGCGCCATGTCGCGGCTGTGGATGCACCGCATCCAGCGCGACTGGTGCGCCGACCTGGATCTGCTGCTGCTCGGCAAGGGGCGTGAGACCGTTCTGAACAAGGCGCGCAAGAACCTTCGCGAGGGCCTCATCAGCGTGGCGCCGATCTTCGCCGAGAAGCCCTTCTTCATGAGCGACGAGTTCACCCTGGTGGACTGCTGCGTGGCGCCCATCCTGTGGCGGCTCGAGGTGGCGGGAATCCAGTTGCCCGACAAGCAGGCCCGACCCATGATCAAGTACATGGAGCGCCTGTTCGAGCGGGATGGCTTCCAGGCCAGCCTGTCCGAGCAGGAGCAGGAGATGTCGAGCTGATCCGCATGCGCTGCGGCGCTTGCGGAGCAGCGTGCAGCAGACACCCACGCGAAGGAGGACGCAGATGAACAAGGGCGGTCCTTCCCTCACGATGAAATCCCAGCGCCCCTACATGCTGCGGGCCCTCTACGAATGGATCGTGGACAGCGGTGGCACACCGCACCTGCTGGTGGATGCGAATCACCCCGGGGTGATCGTGCCGCCGTTTGCCGTGCGTGACGGCAGGGTGGTGCTCAACGTTGCCCCCCGGGCCGTGCGCAACTTCGACATCGGTGAGGATCATGTCTGCTTCGAGTGCCGCTTCGGTGGCCGCTCGACGGCCGTGGAACTGCCGCCGGAGGCGGTGCTGGCCATCTATGCCCAGGAAAATGGTGCCGGGATGGCCTTCGAGGCTGCTCCGCGGTCAGCGCCGGCCACCCTCAGCAGCGTCGATTCGGACAAGCCCGACGACGACCCCGATCCCCCCGGCGGCAGCACGCCGGGCGGCGGCGAGCGCGGCGGTCACCTGAAAGTGGTGAAGTAAAGCGCCGTCGCGCAACGGAGCGCTGTGCGGACGGAACGGGTCGCCCTACGCTGCGCTTTGGACGGCACAAGCGTACAACAGGGCCGAGCGAAGCGCCGGAAGCGGGTGATGAGCCATTGTGGGAAGTTTCCCGGAGCGCAGCGCAGGGGAACGATGGTGGTGCCCTCGATCGAAGTCATTCAGATCGGCCCCCTGCGCCCCGCTTCGCGGCGCACTGTTTGCGACGCATTTCGATCCCGTCGAATTGCGCCCACAGTCAGCGCATCGCAAGTTTCTTCCGCGACAGCGCGAACGAACAACGTTCGTGGCGGCTTCCACAGTGCGTATCCCACCTGTGGTTCCAGCTTTGGCGTCAGTTGCTGATTCGTCAGTCCACGTGTTCGAACAGTCGGACCACCTGGGTGACGCCGCCCACATTGCGGGTGATCTCCGTCGCTTCCTCGGCCTCCTGTCGCGTCACCAGCCCCATGAGGTAGGTCACCCCGTTCTCGGTGACGACCTTGATGTTGAGGCCGCGCACATTCTCGCTGGCCAGCAGCTGGCTCTTGACCTTGCTGGTCACCCAGGCGTCTCCGGAGCGGGTCAGCATGGATGTGGGGCCGGCCACTTCGAGTTCGTTGTAGACCCGACGGACCTTCTTGAGCTTCAGGACTTCCTGCTCCGCTTTGGACTTGGCCGCTTCCGAAGGCACCTGCCCCACCAGCAGCACGTTGCCGTTGTGGCTGGAGACGGACAGATTGGAGCGTCGCAGTTCGTCGCTGGCGCGCCTGACGTTGACCAGGGCGAGCCGGGTGAGGGCCGTATCGTCGATCCGCGTCCCCACGGTGCGGGTGGTCGGATCCTGCTCGATCACGTCATCATCGGAGATGGCCCGGGCGACCGTGCAGCCACTCAGGATCAGGACCGCGCAGAGCAATGCGGCCAGCTTCATCCCGCCCTGCCACCGGGCTTTCGCTACCACTTGTTTTGCCATCCAGGTTTTCCTCGCTCGATTGTCTGTTCCGGAACTGCTTGGGTGTCACTTCAGCCAAAGCCACTGGCGTCAAAGGCGCCGCGAATCCAACGCAGCGTCTCGTCTCCCGCCGGGCCGTCGACGGTCACCACGTCGAAACGGCAGGCCGGCTCCCTGCTCAGGGTCTGCAGATAGCGTCGGGCGGCATGCACCAGTCGGCGCCGTTTGCGCCAGTCCACGCTTTCTGCCGCGCTGGCGCGATCCCTGCGGCTGCGCCGGCGGACCTCCACGAACACCAGGGTGTCGCCGTCCGCCATGATCAGGTCCAGTTCGCCGCCCTTGCAGCGCCAGTTGCGGCCCAAAGTGCGCAGCCCCGCCCGTTCCAGCAGGCGCTCGGCCCGCTGCTCCGTGCTGCGGCCCAGCAGCCAGGCCAGGCGCCGTTTTGCCGATCCTGTCGTCGCGGCCATCCCGGCCTCCGGATCCTGATCTGTGCATCGCCATTATGGCGATGTCTGCTTCAAGGGGAACCGGCCAGGGGCGCTGCCATGATATCCAGGGCCACCGGCAGACCGTTGTGCAGCACCGCCCAGCTCAGTTCCCGCTGCAGGCGACCATCGCTGCCCAGACGCAGGGTCCCGGTCAGCCCCGGGAAGCCGGGGTCGCCGGTGGCCAGCAGCGGCAGGCGGGCGTGCAGATGCCAGGCGTCGGCACCCATGGCATAAAAGGATCCAGCGTTGCCCATGGCCTCCGGCCACGCCCGCTCCACGGCTTGGCGCAGGGGGTTGGCGTCCACCCGCCAGGGCATCTGGACGAAGCGGATGCCATCGAGTTCGCTGGTCACCCGCCGGTCGGTGCTGCCATCGTACATGTGGGAAGAGGCGTAGACGGGCAGATCGCCGGCGAAGTGATAGGCCAGGGCCGGTTTCAGCGCCCGGGCAGACACCGGCTCGGCCGCCATGGTGACGAAGTCGAGATCCTGGCGGCGGCGAGGTTCGAACTCCAGATTGCTGGCCAGGACGCGCCGCATCTCGCTGGCACGGGCTTCGCTCTCACCGATGAGAAGACTCTCGGCGACGTTCTGCGTGATCTGTGCCGTGGCGGCGAAAGGGCGGCGCTCCACCACTGTGCCGCCGAGTTCCACGAAGCGGGCCTCGAAGCTGGCCATCACCCGTTCCGCCCAGGCCTCCTGGGCGTTGAGCACCAGCGCGCGACGCATGCCGTCGGCATAGGCGCGCTCGGCCATCTGCTCGCCTTCGTCCTCGGGAATCAGGCCGAACTGGATCAGGGATGCGTCGCTGTCCATGCCGCCGGAACTGTTGAGCGCCAGCACCGGCACCTCCCGGGGCTCGAACATGATGAGGTCCCGGACGGCATCCCTGGCCAGGGGCCCGATGACCACGTCGGCACCCTGATCCACCGCCTCGATGTAGTGGCGGGTGACGTCGCCACCGGCGGTGTCGAAGACCATGATGATGGGGGCGGCGCCACCGCTGGCCAGCGCCGCGAAGTGCGCGGCCATGAAGCCGTCGCGCAGGGCATTGCCGGCACTTCCCAGGGGGCCGCTCAGCGGCAGCAGCAGCGCCACCCGGCTTGGCCGCAGGGCGATCAGCTCCGGCAGCCGGGCCAGTGCCTCGGGCAGATCGAAGGCTGCGGGATGATCTTCCCAGCGCCGCTGCCAGAGCATGACGGCCTGCTGCTGAGCTTCCAGACTCGGATAGCGGGAACGTGCGATGGTGACCAGTTCCAGCCAGCCCCGCAGGATGGGCTCGTTGGCAAACTCCGGCCGGGCCGCAGTCTGGGCGGGGTGATCGACGCGCAAGGCCGCTTTCCAGGTCATGCGGCGATTGGCGCCGCGGGCAGCATCGCTGAGCAGGCTGTCGCGGAGGATGTACTCACGCAGGGCCGGCAGCCAGCGACCGTTGGCTGCCAGCACCCGAGCCTGTATGGAGGCCGCGAGCTGGCGATCCTCGCGGCTCAGTTCGCTGACGTAGCGCCAGTCGGGAAGCTCGGAGAGCACCAGCCATGCGGCTCTGGAGCGTCCCTCGTCCAGCAGCATGCGGGCGTCCAGCAGGGCGAAGCGATGGCGGTCGACGCCACGCAGGCGATCCACATCCAGACCGGAGACGATCTCCGCTGCCCGGTCAGGGTCACCCTGCAGTTCGTAGCGCAGGGCCGCCTGCAGCTCCAGGGCGGCGGCCCGATCGGCGGAAGCCCGCCGCGCTTCCCGCAGCAGGGCCGCCGGGTCTTCAGGATCCCGCACCGGCACGTCGACAGTGGTCGGTTCCGGCCGCTCCCGGTCGGGCTCGGGTGCCGGCGTGGCGCAGCCCGTCAGGCCCAGGCTGGCCGCAGCCAGAGCTGCGAGCGTCACCATGATGGCCAGAGGCCGCGGGATGTTGGTGGTCATCGGGTACACTCGCGAGCTGAGTCGTGACCGGAAAGCGGGGCCGGGTCGGCTGCCCTCGCCGAATGCATCAGCACCGGGCGTGTCGACACGGGTGCCCGGCTGTGGCGGCCACGCGACATCCATGACAGCACCTGAGGAAGACGCTTTGCCAAGCAGCAGCTCTGCGGCAGTCCAACCCGGCACCCTGTTCGTCGTCGCCACGCCCATCGGCAACCTCGACGATGCCTCGCCACGGGCGCGGTCGACCCTCCAGGCGGTGGCGCTGATCGCGGCCGAGGATACCAGACACACCCGTACCCTGTTAGCGAGTTGGGGCATCGACACCGACATGATCTCCCTGCATGAGCACAACGAAGAGGCGCGCATTCCGGGCCTCCTCGAACGCCTGAGAAGCGGTGAGGATCTGGCCCTGGTCAGCGACGCCGGTACGCCGCTGCTGGCGGACCCGGGCTACCGTCTGGTGCGTGCCGTCGTGGCGGCCGGTCTGCCCGTCCGTCCGATTCCCGGCCCCTGCGCGCTGGTGGCCGCGCTGTCCGCTTCAGGTCTTCCTACAGACCGTTTTCTCTTCGCCGGGTTCCTTCCGGCCAAGTCCGGCCCGCGCCAGGCAGCCCTGGCGCAGCTGCGGTCCATGGCCTCCACCCTGGTGTTCTACGAGACCCCCCATCGCATTGCGGCGGCGCTGGCCGACGCGGCGCAGGTGCTCGGCGGCGAGCGGGAAGCCTGGGTCGGCCGCGAGCTCACCAAGCGCTTCGAAACCCACTATGCAGGCAGCCTCGCCGATCTTGCTCAGCGCTTCGCTGCCGGCGAAGAAGAGGAGCGCGGTGAGTTCGTGCTCATCATCGGCGGGGCCGACGCGTCCACACCGGCGACGGAAATCGATGCGGATGCTGTCCTCGAAGCCCTGCTGGCCGAACTGCCGGCGTCGAAAGCCGCCAAGGTGGCGGCCAAGCTGCTCGACCGTCCCAGGCAGGCTTTGTTTCAGCGCTGCCTGGAACTCACGCAACGCGGCTGAAACGCGGGGGCTTGTCTGCCTGTCACGCCAATCGCCGCATCGCCCTGCGGGCGCTAGCGCGCTCCCACACCGGCGCATCGCTCGGATCTTGCGTTGCGCTGTTGTGTGATAGCCCTGGCCGCCGCAGGCGGATGGGCCGATCGCGAGGTGCTTTGCGGAAGCTGATGTCGCTGACTTCGCTGGATATCACGCCAATCGCCGCATCGCCCTGCGGGCGCCAGCGCACTCCCACACGGGCGCATCGCTCGGATCTTGCGTTGCGCTGTTGTGGGAGAGCCCTAGCCGCCGCAGGCGGATGGGCCGATCGCGAGGTGCTTTGCGGAAGCTGATGCCGCCGACTTCGCTGGATATCACGCCAATCGGCGCATCGCCCTGCGGGCGCTAGCGCGCTCCCACACGGGCGCATCGCCCAATGAGCGCTAACCGCCTCCCGCAGGGGCTCAGGGAATCCTGTCGCCTTCGCTGCGGGTGAGGATGGCTTCGGCTTCGCTGCGCCCCACTTCCCGGGGCTGGCCGGAGATGCCGAAGATATAGGTCTGCCCCGTGGGGCCCTTGGGTCCCTGGCGGATCACGTTGAGGGCAGCTAAGGCCACGTCCTCCGGCTTCATGCCCTTCTCCGCATGGGGAACGGAGACGGCCCGCAGCATGGGCGTATCGGTGGCGCCGGGCCCCAGGGCGTTGACGCGGATGCCGTAGGGTTCGAGTTCCACCGCCCAGGACTCCGTCTGCCGCCACTGCACCCACTTGGCGGCGTCGTAGCCGCTGGAACCGAGGCCGGCCATCATGTGGCCTTCCTTGATGTGCTCGGTGATCAGGTTGATCACGTTGCCGCCGCCGTTGGCGCGCATGGACGGCACGGCCGCCAGCGTGCAGTAGTAACCCCCGAGGGCGCAGATTTCGATGGAGCGGGCGTAGCCTTCGGACTGGCTGGCATAGGTTCCCCGCGTCAGCGAGGTGTCGATGTAGACCGCGGCATTGTTGAACAAGACGTCCACCCGGCCGAGCTCGTCGAGAATGCGCGCGAATGCGGCCCGGACCTGTCCGGCATCGGCAATGTCGCAATCCAGCGCCAGGGCGCGTCGGCCCGCGGCCCGGACGGCATCCGCCGTTTCGAGATTGGCCGGGGCGTCGATGTCGAGCAGCGCCAGATCAGCGCCCTCCGCAGCGCAGGCCACCGCCAGGGCACGGCCGATGCCCACGGCAGAGCCGGTGATGGCCACCACCTGTCCGGATAACAGCATGTCTTTCCCCTCCCGAATGGGCGTCCCGTTTCAGCCGGCGGCTGCCGGTCAGAGCGCCGGAGTGTCTGAGCACACGGCGCCTCTTTGAGGACGACGTATTGATGACCTCCGGCATCGATTCCCGATGGGCACATCCATGTGCCACTGGAAACGCTGATCAATCAGCGTTTCCTTGAGCTCACGACTGCAGGAACTCGTCCAGGGTGGCGTGGAAGCGACGGATCCGGGCTTCCTGATAGTTGCCGAGGGTGGCGCCGCGCTTGACGGCACCCTTGGCGCCGGCGCGCTGACGATTGAGGTTGTCCGTGTCCTGGTCGAGGACGAAGTCGAGGCCCTGGGGGAAATTCGGGATCGAAGTGTAGGAATCCTCGATCTCCAGCCGGACCTTTTCCGCCGGCGGCGGGGTGGGGCCGTTGGCAGGCTTGGGCCGCAGGAACAGCACCTCATGGATGCAGGTGTCGACATCGTCGCCGTTGGGGCGGAAGCGGTAGATCAGCGGAATGGAGATGCCCGGGAACAGCATCATGTTCGGGAACATCCAGTACTCGATGGAATCCATCATCTGGCTGACGCTGACCTCGCTGAGATCGCAGTCGAGATCCTTGCCCATGGTCTCGCGCATCTGCTTGGCCCAGGCGGTGCGGGCTGTCTCACCTTCTCCCAGCTTGGGCTGGTCATACTTCCGGCGGCTGCTCAGGACCGCCAGGATTTCTTCCTCGCTGGGGCGGTCGCGCAGGTGCGGGCTCGGGGAGCCGATGGTGTGCACGAAGCGCGTAGTGTACTTGCCGAAGATGTCGTACTGGGCGTTGGCATCGCCGGCGGTACGCAGCCCTTCGGGGTGGGTGGCGATGACGTGATAGGCCTCGAGGAAGGCTTCCATGCCCATCTTCCAGTTGCAGGGCAGAACCTTCTCCGTGTGCAGGGCCACGTAGCGGTCCTCCAGCGGAATCGCGAACTGGCTGAAGTGCTCTGGCAGCAATTCGAGCTGCTCGGACAGGGGGCCGGCGTCGGGGTCGAGATTGATGAACACGAAGCCGCCCCAGGTCTCCACCTTCACTTCCGGCAGCTGGAACTCCTCGTCGCTGACATGAGGGAAGTCCCAGCGGCAGGGCACTTCCTTCAGGCTGCCGTCCAGATTCCAACTCCAGCCGTGGAAGGGGCAGCGCAGGAACTGCTTGCCGCGGCCCTGGGTGCCGGCATCGAAGAACTGCATGCCGCGGTGCATGCAGGAATTGTGGAAGGCCTGGATCTTGTCGGGCGCCGAGCGCAGCACGACGATGGAGTGATGGCCGATGTCATAGACGTAGTAGTCGCCGACACGGCTGAGATGCTCCTCACGGCAGGCCCATTGCCAGGCCCGGGTCCACATCTTCTTCATTTCCAGGTCGAACAGCTCACGGGAGGTGTAGCGCTCGAAGGGCAGGTCCTCCTGGCCCAGAAAGGTGTAGGTCTCTTCGGCCGTGAGCGGACGCGGTGCCTGATCGCCATCGCTGATGATGATCTCGCGGGTGCTCGGCCCGGGGCAGCGGGCCTCGCCCGGGGCCAGACTCGGGTCGCTCGGTTGGGTCAGTCGTGATGCGCTCATGGCCGTGTCTCCTGGTGGCTTGAAATCGATGGCGGGCTGCCGCCTGCGAGACTCGCCGTGCGGAACTCGCGGCGAGGCAGTCCTTCCAGCGACGGTAACTGGCCTATGGGACCCTGATTTGGGCCATCCTGCAACCATGACTTTTTCGAGAGGGTAGGCGGCAGCGGCGGGGTTCAGCGTGACTGCTGCGGGAACCGCCGATGGCGACGACCACCGGCCCGCTTGCCGTGGCGGTTCGCCGGCCCCATGATGCGTCCGCGGAGGAGTCGGACAAGCAGCCGCTCCGCTGTTTCGGCAGCGGGGAGGAAAGTCCGGGCTCCACAGGACAGGGTGCCAGGTAACGCCTGGGGGACGCGAGTCCACGGAAAGTGCCACAGAAAATATACCGCCGAACTGGCGCAAGCCGGTGGTAAGGGTGAAATGGTGCGGTAAGAGCGCACCGCGCGCGTGGCAACACGCGTGGCAGGGTAAACCCCACCCGGAGCAAGGCCGAATAGGGATCTCATGGTGTCGTCCGCACCAGATCCGGGTTGGCTGCTTCAGGCGCGTGGTGACACGCGTCGCAGATGAATGGCTGCTCTCGACAGAACCCGGCTTATCGACCGGCTCCTCCGTTCTTCACCACCGTTGGCCCGTTGGGCCCGGTGGTCCTCGGCCCAGCTTTTCATACCGAAATGTTCTTACCAGAACATTTGTAAGGCCTATCAGGTCTCTAATCTAAACGGTTTTGTAGAAATAGGCTTTAAGTCTCTGACTTTAAGTGGATTTAACTGGATCTGTTTCGGATCGGAACACCAGCTTCCTGCGCGTTTTTGATTTTCCCCCGCAGCATCTGCATGTAAGTCCTTGGAATTACGCAAATACCTTGCTTGACAGGGGAATTTTGCCGTTCCTATAGTGTCGTGTGGTGGGAGAAAGTGGCAGAAAGTGTCGATTGATGGTGCCGAAAGGCAATTGGGAGCGGGCTGAATGCTCTTCCGTGGGGTCAGCAGCGTCAACATGGATGCGAAGGGGCGCATGGCTTTGCCTGTGCGCTATCGCGAGCTGATTCAGGAAGCCAGTGCCGGTCAGGTGGTGGTCACCATCGACATCTCGGAACGCTGCCTGCTGCTCTACCCGCTGAATCACTGGGAAGAGGTGCAGGCCCAGATCGACGCCCTGCCGAACATGGATCCGAGCAGTCGCAATCTGCAGCGCCTGCTGGTCGGCCATGCCATGGATCTGGAGATCGACGGCAGCGGCCGCCTGCTGCTGCCGCCCATGCTGCGTGAGCACGGGCGATTCGAGAAGAAACTGATCCTGCTGGGTCAGGGCCGGAAGCTGGAGATCTGGGCCGAAGAGGTCTGGACCGCCCGGCGTGACGCCATGCTTGCCCAGACGGCCGAGCCCAGTGGAGAGACTGCCATCGGCCTGCAGTCGATTTCGCTTTGACGGGGCCTGTCTATAGCCATCAACCGGTGATGCTGGAGGAAGTCTTGGAAGCGCTCCACCCAGCGCCAGACGCCTGCCTCCTGGACGCGACTTTCGGCCGCGGTGGACATGCGCGCGCCCTGCTGGCGCAGCTCGGTCCCGGTGGACGTCTGCTGGCCCTCGACCGGGATCCCGAGGCCATCGCCGCCGCCCGGGAGCTGGCGGCCGAGGATGACCGGGTCGAGGTGGTGCAGGGTCCCTTCGCCGAACTGGCGGCCGTGGTCGAGAAGCTCGGGCTCGTGGGCCGCATCGACGGCGTGCTCATGGATCTCGGGGTGTCGTCGCCCCAGCTGGACGATCCGACCCGGGGTTTCAGCTTTCAGCAGGATGGCCCCCTGGACATGCGCATGGGCGCGGATACCGGCGCCCCGGCTGCGGACTGGATTGCCCGTGCCTCTCTGGACGAGATGACCCGCGTCTTCCGGGAACTCGGCGAAGAACGCTACGCCCGCCGCATTGCCCGCGGCATCGAGGCTGCCCGGGTGGAGGCGCCCATCACCACCACCGGCCGCCTGGCCGAGGTGGTGGCCGCAGCGCATCCGGCCTGGGAGCGGGACAAGCATCCGGCGACCCGGGTGTTCCTGGCCATCCGACTGCACATCAACGGCGAACTCGATCAGGTGGTGGCAGGTCTCGCTGCGGCCGTGGACGTGCTGGCACCGGGCGGCCGCCTGGCGGTGATCAGCTTTCATTCCCTGGAGGACCGCATCGTCAAGCGCTACCTGCGCGATCAGGAGCGGGGCGATCCGGTGCTGCGGTCGCTGCCCATTCCGGGGGACGTCAGCGGAGCCCGGCTCAAGCGCATCGGCGGCGCCCGCCGGCCCACGGCCGCTGAAGTCGAGGCCAACCCTCGCGCCCGCAGCGCCACCTTGCGTGTCGCCGAGCGGCTTGAGGAGGCGGCATGACCATCCGCCAGACCGAACATCCGCTGTTCGCCCTTGTCGACTGGTTCATGCGGCCCGCCACGCGGGTCGCGCTGCTTCTGGGCGCAGCAATCCTGATCAGCGCCCTGGCCGTCGTCTTCGCCTCCCATGAGACCCGTTCCCTTTACGGGGAGCTCGAGCGCGCCCGACTCGAGCACGATCGTCTGCTGGAACAGCGTGGCCGCCTGCTGCTGGAACGCAGCACCTTTTCGGCCTACGGGCGGGTCGAATCCCTGGCCGTGGAATCACTGGAGATGCAGGTCCCGACCTCCGACGACATACGGCTGGTGCGGCCATGAGCGCTGCCCAGGCAACGGGCGCCTGGCGGCTGCTGCTGGCGGTGGTGGTGCTGCTGGCGATCACCGGTGGTGTCGCCGCGCGGGTGGTCATGCTGCAGGGGGAGGAGGAGCGTAAGTTCCTCAAGCGGCAGGGCGATCTGCGCACGGTGCGCACCCTGACGATCCAGCCCGTGCGCGGCGTCATCAGTGACCGCCGCGGCGAACCGCTGGCGGTGAGCACGCCGGTGTTCGCAGTCTGGGCCAATCCCCGTGAGTTCAGGCCCGATCATCCCGGCGTGGAGGCCCTGGCGGCCAAGCTGGACTTCAGCGCTGAGGAACTGCGCGCGCGGGTGGCCCGCAGCGCCGGGCGTGAATTCGTCTACCTGCGGCGCCAGATCTCGCCGGGGCGTGCCGAGGGTATCGCGGCCCTCGACGTGCCGGGGGTCGATCTCCAGGACGAGTACAAGCGCTTCTATCCGGCCGGTGAAGTGGCCGCCCACGTGGTGGGCATCACCAACATCGACGATGAAGGCATCGAGGGCATGGAGCTCGCTTACCAGCACTGGCTGACGGGGCGTCCCGGACGCAAGCGGGTAGTCCGCGACCGCTTCGGTCAGGTGGTGCGAGATCTCGAGTATCTGGCCACGGCGGAGCCGGGTCAGCCGCTGCAGCTGTCCATCGACCTGAGGCTGCAGTATCTGGCCTACCGGGAACTGACGGCGGCCATGACCCAGCACCGGGCCCAGTCAGGCACGGTGGTGGTGCTCGACACCCGCACCGGCGAAGTGCTGGCCATGGTCAACTGGCCTTCCTACAACCCCAATGCACCGGTCACCTCCGGCTTCGAGCGCCTGCGTAACCGCGCCGTGACGGATCTCTATGAACCGGGCTCAACGGTCAAGCCCATCACCGTTGCGGCGGCGTTGGAGTCCGGACGCTTCAATGTCGATGCCACCATCGACACGGCACCCGGCCATGTGCGCGTCAGCGGCAAGCTGATCACCGATCCCCTCAATCGCGGCGTCCTCGACCTCGAGCAGATCGTGGCCCGTTCCAGTCAGGTGGGTATTGCCCGCATCGCCCTCGCACTCGACGACGACATTCTCCGCAGTGCCTTCGGCCGCTTCGGATTCGGCCAGACCACCGGCATCGGATTCCCGGGCGAAACTTCCGGCGTGCTGCCCGAGGCCGCGCGCTGGCCTTTGATCGACCGCGTCACCTTCGCCTTCGGCTATGGCCTCGCGGTGACGCCGCTGCAGCTCGCCCAGGCCTACTCGGTATTCGCCAATCAAGGACTGTTCCGGCCGCCTTCGCTGCTGAAAATCGATACGGCGCCGGAAGCGGTGCGCGTCCTCGATGCCGAAGTCGCCCGCCACATCAGCCGCATGCTCGAGAGTGTGGTCCGCGATGAAGGCACGGCGACGCGGGCACGGGTCGCCGGCTACGGGGTGGCGGGCAAGACCGGCACCGTCCGCAAGGTCGGGCAGGGGGGCTACGACAGTGAACGCCATCTGGCGTTCTTCGCCGGCTATGCGCCAGCGGTGAACCCACGGGTGACGACCGTGGTGGTCATCAACGAACCCAAGGGTCAGCAGGTGGGGGGCGGTACCGTGGCGGCACCGGTGTTCGCGCGAGTGGTAGCAGGTGCCCTGCGCCTGCTCGGCGAACCGCCGGATCTGCCGCCGCTGCTGCAGGCCCGGGCCGGGGGTGGTTCATGAATGCGCTGAGCCGCGGGCTCGAAGTTCTGCTGGCGGACGCGGGTCTGCTGCCGGCCGAGGGGTCTGACGGGCCCGATAAGCTGCGGCTGCACGTGCAGGGCATCATGCTGGACAGCCGGCGCATTCGTCCGGGTGAGATGTTCCTGGCCCTGCCCGGTCTGCTGCGTGATGGCCGCGCCTTCATCGGCGAAGCGGTGGCGCGAGGCGCGGCGGTGATCTGCGTGGACGGCGCCGTGACGGCTGCGGATCGGGAAGCGGCGCAAGGCGTACCCATCTTCGGCATCGATGACCTCGATGTGGTGGCCGGCAGTCTGGCGGCCGCCTACTACGATAATCCTTCCCGGGCGCTCAAGGTGCTCGGTGTCACCGGCACCAACGGTAAGACTTCCTGCAGCCATCACCTGGCAGAGATGCTGCAGCGCCTGGGCGCCACGGCCGGCATCTGCGGGACCCTGGGCAACGGTTTTCCGGGGCAGTTGCGCAGCACCGGGCTGACCACGGCCGACGCGGTCAGTCTGCAGCGGACCCTGGCCTGGATGCGGGACTCCGGTGCCAACTGGGTGGCCATGGAAGTCTCCTCCCACGCCCTCGATCAGAACCGGGTGGCCGGCATCACCTTCAGCGGCGCGCTGTTCACCAATCTGAGCCGCGACCACCTGGATTATCACGGCAGCATGGCGGCCTACGCCGAGAGCAAGCGGCAGCTGTTTCTCACCCCGGGGCTCGATGTGGCGGTCATCAACCGTGACGACGCCTACGGTTGCGCGCTCATGGACCGGGTGCCGACGCCGCTGGACGTGCTCGATTTCTCGCTGCGCGATCCCGCCGCCGCCGTCCATCTCACCGCGCTTGCGCGCGACGACCAGGGCGCCCATGCCAGCGTCGTTTCCCCCTGGGGGCGCGGTGAGCTGCATACCCGCCTGCTTGGTGACTTCGCTGTCTCCAACCTGCTCGGCTGCGTCACGCTGCTGGCCGGACTCGGGCTGCCGTTCGCCGAAGTCCTCGGCGCTGCCGACGTCACGCCGGTGAGCGGGCGGATGCAGCCCTTTGCCCATCCGGACGGCATCACCCTCGTCGTCGACTACGCCCACACGCCCGACGCCCTGGCAAAGGCGCTGGCAGCCCTGCACGAGTATTTCTCCGGACAGGTGCTCTGCGTCTTCGGTTGCGGCGGCGAGCGCGATCCCGGCAAACGGCCGGAGATGGGCCGCGAGGCCATCGCCGCTGCCGGCTTCGTCGTCATTACTGACGACAACCCCCGGTCGGAGGATGGCGATGCCATTGTCCGCGACATTCTCGGCGGTATCCCGGCGGGGTCGGCGGTGGCCATCGAGCGCGACCGGCGCCGTGCCATTGAGCTGGCGCTGGCCCAGGCGCGGCCGGGTGACGTGGTGCTCATCGCCGGCAAGGGCCACGAGGACTACCAGGATGGACCAGCGGGTCGCGTGCACTACAGCGATCTCGAAACCGCAGCTGAGCTGACCCGGGGTGCCCCTGCGCACGCCGGGCTCGGCCACGGCCAGGGTTGAGGGGGGCGACGGGTGCTGCTTTGGCTGACCGAAATGCTGATGGCGCTGCACACCGGCTTTGGTGTGTTCCAGTTCCTGACCTTCAGGACCATTCTTGCCGTGCTCACGGGGCTGTCGATCTCGCTGCTCATCGGCCCCTACATGATCCGTCAGCTCACCGAGCGGCAGATCGGCCAGGCGGTGCGCGACGACGGTCCAGAGACCCACTTCTCCAAGGCCGGCACGCCCACCATGGGCGGGGCGCTGATCATCATCGCCATCGTCTCCGGCACCCTGCTCTGGGGCGACCTCGGCAATCGCTTCGTCTGGCTGGCGGTGGCCGTGACGCTGTCCTTCGGTGCCATCGGCTGGATCGACGACTACCGCAAGGTGGTGGCCCAGAATCCCAAAGGCCTGCCGGCCCGCTGGAAGTATTTCTGGCAATCCGTGGCGGCCATCCTCGTGGCGGTCCTGCTCTACCACACCGCCCAGAGCCCGGTGGAAACCGAACTCATCGTGCCGTTCTTCAAGGCCGTGGCCATCGACCTCGGGATCTTCTATCTGGTCACGACCTACTTCGTCATCGTCGGCACCTCCAATGCCGTCAACCTCACCGATGGCCTCGACGGGCTGGCGATCATGCCTACGGTGATGGTGGCCGGCGCCCTCGGGCTCATGGCCTACCTCTCGGGCCATATCGAATTCGCCGACTACCTGCAGATTCCCTATGTGGCCGGCGCCGGCGAGATGGCCATCTTCTGCGGCGCCATCATCGGCGCCGGGCTCGGCTTTCTCTGGTTCAACACCTATCCCGCCCAGGTCTTCATGGGCGATGTGGGTGCGCTGGCGCTGGGAGCGGCTCTCGGTCTGGTGGCCGTGGTGATCCGGCAGGAAATCGTGCTGTTCATCATGGGTGGCCTGTTCGTACTCGAGACGGTGTCCGTGATCATGCAGGTGGTGTCCTACCGCCTCACCGGCCGGCGCATCTTCCGCATGGCGCCCATTCACCATCACTTCGAACTCAAGGGCTGGCCCGAGCCCCGCGTCATCGTCCGTTTCTGGATCATCGCCCTGGTGCTGGTGCTGATCGGCCTGTCGACGCTGAAGCTGAGGTGAGCATGACTGCGACCATGCCCCAGCAACCGTTCACCGTCGTCCTTGGCCTGGGCAGCACAGGCCGGTCCCTGCTGCGTCATCTGCACAGCAGCGGTCATCGGCTCATCGCCATGGACACCCGAGCGCAGCCGCCGGAGGCCGAGCGCGTCGCGCGCGAACTGCCGCAAGTGCAGCTCATCACCGGCCGCTTCGACGCGGAGCTCGTCGAGCAGGCGGCTCTGGTGGCGGTGAGTCCGGGCATTGCCGCGGATGATCCGCTGCTGCTCCAGGCCCGCGCGCTGGGCATCGACGTGGCGGGGGACATCGAACTGTTTGCCCGCAAGGCGAAGGGACCGGTGGCGGCGGTGACCGGTACCAACGGCAAGAGCACGGTCACCAGTCTGCTTGGTGCCATCCTGCTCAGTGCCGATCGCGAAGTGGCCGTGGGCGGCAATCTCGGTACGCCCGCCCTCGATCTGCTCGAAGCGCGTCCGGCGGACGGTTATGTGCTGGAACTGTCGAGTTTTCAGCTCGATCTCACCGCCAGCCTGGCTCCGGCCTGCGCCGCCATCCTCAATGTCACCGTGGACCATCTGGACCGCTACGGTTCCATCGAGGCCTACGCCGCCTCCAAGCAGCGCATCTACCGCGGGGCGAAAGTGGCCGTGTTCAGCGGCGACGATCCGCTGACGGCGCCCCTTGATGATTTCACCGGCCTGCGGGTGCCGGTGTTCGGCGGACCGGCTCCGACGGCGGAAGGCTGGGGCATCGAGGCCGGAGCCGACGGCCGGCGCTGGCTGATGGGGCAGGGTCGTCCGCTGCTGCCGGTGACCGATCTTCCGGTGGCCGGCCGCCACAACGAGCGCAACGTGCTCTTCGCCCTGGCCATGGCGGCGGCCCTCGGAGTGGAACCGGAAACGGCCTTCGATGCGGTGCGGGCCTTCGTGCCGCTGCCCCATCGCTGCACGCCGGCAGGTTGCGTCGGCGGTGTGCGTTTCATCGACGACTCCAAGGCCACCAACGTCGGTGCCTGCGTGGCGGCCATCGACGGCCTCGGTGAAGCGCGTCGCAATCTGGTAGTCATCGCCGGCGGCATCGGCAAGGGTGCGGATTTCAACGCCCTGAAAGAACCGTTTGCACGCTGCGTGAAGGCAGCCGTTCTGATCGGCGTCGATGCGCCGCTGATCGCGGCCGCACTGGACGGCGTGTGCCGGCTGGAATCGGCGGTGGACATGGACGCTGCCGTGGCCGTGGCGGCCGCGCTGGCCGAGCCGGGTGACACGGTGCTGCTGGCGCCGGCCTGCGCCAGCTTCGACATGTTCGAATCCTTTGCAGATCGCGGCGAACGCTTCGTGGCGGCCGTCGAACGACTCGGGGAGGCGTCATGACGGCCGTACGCCTCGACACTGCATTGGTCTGGCTTTGGATCGCCCTGCTTGCCGCAGGTCTGGTGGCGGTGACCAGCGCCTCCATGGAGCTGGCAGCGAATCGCTATGGCGATGCCTTCCACCACTTGCTGCGCCATGGTGCCTATCTGGTGCTGGCGTCCATGGCTTTCCTCGCGGTGCTGTCGGTGCCGACGTCCATCTGGGCAGGTCTCGACCGCTTCGCGCTGGTCCTGGCCGTCGCCCTGCTCGCCCTGCTGTTCGTGCCGGGGCTGGGCAGGGAAGTGAACGGGAGCCTGCGCTGGATCGCCTTCGGCCCCGTTTCACTGCAGCCCTCGGAACCGGTGCGCTTCCTGCTCGTGGTCTATCTCGCCGGCTACGTGGTGCGGCACCAGCAGGCCATCAGCAGCAATCTGCTCGGCCTGCTGCGGCCGCTGCTCTGGCTGCTGATTCCCTGCGCGCTGCTGGTGGCCCAGCCGGACCTGGGCTCGGCGGTGGTCATCATGGCGGCTGCCGTGGGCCTGCTGTTCCTCTGCGGCGCGCGCATGCTGCACCTGAGTCTGCTGGGGGCGGCAGCAGTGGCCGGACTCTGGCTGCTGCTCAGTGTGCGCGACTACCGGATGGCGCGCTTGCAGGCCTTTCTCGATCCCTGGGCGCCGGACGTGCAGTTCGGCAGCGGCTACCAGCTTACCCAGGCGCTGATCGCTTTCGGACGTGGCGAATGGCTCGGCGTCGGCCTCGGCGAAGGGCTGCAGAAGCTCTTCTACCTTCCGGAAGCGCATACGGACTTCATCTTCGCGGTCATTGCCGAAGAGACCGGCGTGGTCGGGGCGCTGCTGCTGTGCGCGGCGCTGATGGCGCTGGTGCTGCGCGGACTCTGGCACGGCCGCATGGCCCAGCGGCGGGGCGCCGACATGGCGGCAGGACTGGCCTACGGGGCTGCGCTGATGCTCGGCATCCAGGCCCTGGTCAGCCTTGGGGTCAATACCGGTCTGCTGCCGACCAAGGGACTGACCTTGCCGCTGGTGAGCTACGGCGGCAACAGCCTGATCGTCTGCAGCGCCCTGGTCGCCCTGCTGGTGCGGGTGGCCTGGGAAAACGCGGAGAGCGCGCGCCCGGTGCACAGCGGCCGGCGCAGGGAGGTGGCGGCATGAGCGACGCTGCATCCGCACCGACCCTGCACTTCGTCCCGGAAATGCGCCGGATTCGCCGCATTCACTTCGTCGGCATCGGCGGCTCCGGCATGTGCGGGATCGCCGAAGTCCTGCTCAACCAGGGTTATGTGATCACCGGCAGCGATCTGCAGCGCGGCGACGCCACCCAGCGCCTCGAACGCCTCGGTGCCACCGTGACCATCGGCCAGCAAGCTGGCAACGTCGAGGGTGCCGACGTGGTGGTGGTTTCCAGCGCCATTGGGGCCGAGAACCCGGAACTGCTGGCGGCCCACGCCGGGCGCATCCCGGTGGTGCGGCGGGCGGAGATGCTCGGCGAACTGATGCGCTACCGGCACGGCATTGCGGTGGCCGGTACCCACGGTAAGACCACCACTACCAGCATGGTGACGGCCATCCTCGCCGCGGCCGGCAAGGACCCGACCTTTGTCATCGGCGGCCTGCTCAACAGCGTCGGCGCCAATGCCGGTCTCGGCGCGAGCCGCTATCTGGTGGCTGAGGCCGACGAAAGCGATGCGTCCTTCCTGTTCTTGCAGCCCATGGTGGCGGTGCTCACCAACATCGACGCCGACCACATGAGTACCTACGGCGGCGACTTCGCGCGCCTCAAGCAGGCCTTCGTCGAGTTCCTGCATCGGCTTCCCTTCTATGGTCTCGCCGTGGTCTGCGTGGACGACGAGCACGTCCGCAGCATCCTCGGCGACGTCAGCCGGCCGCTGGTGACCTACGGCTTCTCCGAAGATGCCGCGGTCCGCGCCGAAGGCATGGAAACCGAGGGCCGCAGCAGCCGCTTCACGGTGCTGCGGGAAGGCCGCAAGCCGTTGCCCGTGGTCATGCCTCTGCCGGGCCGGCACAACGTCCTCAATGCCCTGGCCGCCATCGCGGTGGCTGCAGACGAAGGCATCGAGGACGAGGCCATCGTCGCCGGACTGGCGTCCTACTCCGGAGTCGGTCGCCGGTTCCAGGTCCGGGACATGGCCGTGTGTGGTCATGACATCACCCTGGTGGACGACTACGGCCATCATCCGACGGAAGTCGCGGCGGTGATTCGCACCGCCCGCGAGTGCTGGCCGGGGCGCCGCTTGGTGATGGTCTATCAGCCCCACCGCTACAGCCGCACCCGGGATCTCTACGACGACTTCACCCGGGTGCTCACCGGCGTCGATCTGTTGCTGCTGCTGGAAGTCTATGCCGCCGGGGAAAACCCGATCGTCGGTGCTGACGGACGGTCCCTGGCGCGCAGCCTGCGTCAGCGCGGGCCCCTGGATCCCGTCTTTGCCGATGGCGTCAATGAAGTGCCGACGTTGCTCGCGGATCTGCTGCAGCCGGGTGACGTGCTGATCACCCAGGGCGCCGGTGACATCGGCAACCTGGCGCGGGAACTCATCCGCCGCAGCGACGGAGGTGAGCCATGAGCTCCGGCATCGTCCGCTCCCTGCTCGGTACGGCATTGCTGCTGCTGGTGCTGGTATTGGGTTGGCTGGGTTGGCAGACCCTGGACCGTCCCGTGACGGTGGTTCGCGTCGACGGTGAGCTGACCACCGCAGAGCGGGCCCGGGCCACGGAACTGGTATCGCTGTTCCTGCCTGCGGGCGTGCTGAGTCTGGACACCCTTGCGCTGCGCGATCTGCTGGAGGCCGAGTCCTGGGTCGACAGCGTCGCCCTGTGGCGTTCCTGGCCGGACGGAATTCGCCTGGAAATCCGCGCCGAGGCCGCCGTTGCGCGCTGGCGAACGGATGCCCTGCTGTCGGCGCGGGGTCGCATCATCGAGCCCCTGGAGCTGATGGGGCTGGACGCTCTGCCACGGCTGGCCGGGCCCGACGGCAGCGCCGAGTGGGTCATGCAGACCTTCCAGCGCATTGCCGATGTCCTGCGCCCTCACGGTCTGCGCATCGAGACCCTGGACATGGATGCCGAGGGCGGCATCGAAGTCCGGCTGCGGGAAGGGCCGCTGCTGGTGTTCGGCCGCCGGGACCTTGCAGCCCGGCTGCAGCGCCTCGATCTGGTGCTGCGTCAGCAGTTTCCCGACGGCCTCGCCGACGTGGAGCGCATCGACACCCGCTATGACAACGGTGTCGCCGTGGGCTGGCGTTCCGCCGACGTCGGCCGCGCTCTGGCAACGCGACAACTGGCAAAGGGGTCCTGACCCGATGGTGAGCAGCACAAATCAGATCATCGTCGGTCTCGACATCGGCACCTCCAAGGTGGTGGCGATCGTCGGCGAGATCGGCAGTGACGGCTCCATCGAGGTGATCGGGCTCGGTTCGCATCCTTCCCGCGGCCTGAAGAAGGGCGTGGTGGTGAACATCGAATCCACTGTGCAGTCCATTCA
Organism: Gammaproteobacteria bacterium; assembly: GCA_020832085.1. Classification (GTDB taxonomy): domain Bacteria; phylum Pseudomonadota; class Gammaproteobacteria; order Pseudomonadales; family Azotimanducaceae; genus SLTB01. The sequence goes on from JAFIFJ010000004.1 coordinate 24,009, forward strand.
GCGCGCCGTGGAAGAGGCTGAGCTCATGGCCGGCTGCCAGATCGACGCCGTCTATGCAGGCATTGCCGGCAGCCACATCCGCAGCCTCAACTCCCACGGCATCGTCGCCATTCGCGACAAGGAAGTGATGCAGTCGGATGTGGATCGGGTCATCGACGCCGCCCAGGCCGTGGCCATCCCGGCGGATCAGAAAGTGCTGCACATCGTTCCCCAGGAGTACCTGATCGACAGTCAAGAGGGTGTGAAGGAACCCCTGGGCATGTCGGGCGTCCGCCTGGAGGCGAAGGTGCATCTGGTGACCTGTGCCGTGAACGCCGCCCAGAACATCGAGAAGTGCGTGCGCCGCTGTGGACTCGAAGTGCGCGACGTGATCCTGGAGCAGCTGGCGTCCAGCTACGCCGTGCTCACCGAGGACGAAAAGGAACTCGGGGTCTGCATGGTGGACATCGGCGGCGGCACCACCGACATTGCGGTGTTCACCGAAGGCGCGATCCGCCACACCGCCGTGATTCCCATTGCCGGCGACCAGGTAACCAACGACATCGCTATGGCGCTGCGGACGCCGACGCCCCATGCCGAAGAGATCAAGATCAAGTACGCCTGCGCGCTGACTCAGCTAGCCGGCGCTGACGAGACGATCAAGGTGCCGGGAGTGGGCGACAAGCCGCCGCGCTCCCTGTCGCGGCAGATGCTCGCCGAGGTGGTGGAGCCCCGCTACGACGAACTCTTCACGCTGGTGCAGGCGGAGCTTCGCCGCAGCGGCTACGAGGACCTGATCGCAGCCGGCATCGTTCTCACGGGTGGCTCCTCGAAGATCGAGGGCGTGGTGGATCTCGCCGAAGAGATCTTCCATAAGCCGGTGAGCATCGGCGTGCCCAGAAACGTCAATGGCCTCACCGACATCGTCCGCAATCCCATCTACTCGACCGGTGTCGGCCTGCTGATCTACGGCCGCATGGAGGAGGAGAAATTCCGGCTTCGCGGTGGTCGCCGCGATGCCAAGGTGAGTTTCGTCGATCGCCTGAAGGCTTGGTTTCAGAACAATTTATGAGGCCCGCGCCAGGAAGGCGTCGGCCATCGATTGGCGATGAAGCGCCTCGCTTCATCGCCGGCCCGCGGCAGCGTTTTGCTGCGGGCAATTGCCGGAGACTCAGGACGAGGACTTTGGCCAACACGCTACAACGTCTGTGGAGGACGCTGACATGTTCGAACTGGTAGATAGCACGCCGCAGAATGCGGTGATCAAGGTCATCGGGGTCGGTGGTGGCGGCGGCAATGCCGTCCAGCACATGATCAATCGTAACGTCGAAGGTGTGGAGTTCATCGTCGCTAACACCGACGCGCAGGCGCTCAAGAGCCTCAGCGCGCGCACTGTGCTGCAGCTCGGCGGCAACATGACCAAGGGCCTCGGCGCTGGCGCCAATCCGGAAATCGGCCGGCAGGCGGCGCTGGAGGATCGCGACCGCATTGCGGAAGTGCTCGAAGGTGCCGACATGGTGTTCATCACCGCTGGCATGGGTGGCGGTACCGGAACCGGGGGTGCGCCCGTGATCGCCGAAGTGGCGCGGGAACTCGACATCCTCACTGTGGCTGTGGTCACCAAGCCGTTCCGCTTCGAGCGTCGCATGCCTGCAGCAGAGCGCGGCATTGCGGAACTGCAGCACCATGTGGATTCGCTGATCACCATTCCCAACGAGAAGCTGCTGGCGGTGCTCGGTCAGCAGACCAGCATGCTCGACGCCTTCGCCGCAGCCAACGACGTGCTGCTCGGTGCGGTGCAGGGCATTGCCGATCTCATCATCCGTCCCGGCATGATCAACGTCGATTTCGCCGACGTACGCACGGTCATGTCCGAGATGGGCATGGCCATGATGGGTACCGGTCGTGCATCGGGTGAACATCGTGCCCGGGAGGCGGCCGAGGCTGCGATCCGTTCGCCGCTGCTCGAAGATGTGGATCTCAATGGAGCCCGCGGCATTCTCGTCAACGTCACGGCCGGACCCAACATGTCCATCGGTGAGTTCTCGGAAGTCGGCGAGACCGTGGAGCAGTTCGCTTCGGACTCGGCCACGGTGGTGGTGGGTACGGTGATCGACCCGGAGATGACCGACGAGATGCGGGTGACGGTGGTGGCCACCGGCCTCGGCGGCCATCAGCCGCGGGTGGTGGTGGACAACGGTCCGCAGGCCACGGCGCCGGATGGCAGCGTCGATTACGACCGGCCCACCGTCATGCGTCGGCGCCATGCCCAGAGCAGTGCGGCCGTGGACACCGGGCGCCGACCGGCGGAGAAGGCAGACCTGGACTATCTTGATGTACCTGCTTTCCTGCGTCGGCAGGCGGATTGACCCCTGCGCGAGCAGGCGCCGGGCTCTTCAAACCGGCGGAAACGTAATGAAACAATGCTCAAGGGCCTCTCCATTGGTGGGTCGGCGAGAGCTTTGCTAGGCTGCGCGCGCTAAACAGGGAACCAAACGTACGATGATCAGACAACGAACGCTGAAGAACGTCATTCGAGCCACCGGTGTCGGGCTCCACACGGGGGAGAAGGTCTTCCTTTGCCTCCGTCCCGCTCCGGCCAATACCGGCATCGTGTTCTTCCGCTCCGATCTCGACGAAGTGGTGGAGATCCCGGCGCGGGCAGAGTTCGTGGGTGACACCACCCTGGCCACGACCCTGGTCAGGGAGGGTGTCCGCATTTCGACGGTCGAGCATCTGATGGCGGCGTTTGCCGGGCTCGGCATCGACAATGCCTACGTCGAAGTCAGTGCTCCGGAAGTGCCGATCATGGATGGCAGTGCGGCACCTTTCGTCTTTCTGCTGCAATCGGCGGGGGTCGAGGAGCAGGCGGTGGCCAAACGCTTCCTGCGCATCCGGCGCCCGGTGGAAGTCTCTGACGGTGATGCGCGCGCCACCCTGCTGCCCTTCGACGGCTTCAAGGTGTCCTTCGATCTCGTTTATACCCACCCGGTGATGGCGCGGCACAGTCGCCATGCCAGCGTCGACTTCTCCACGGCCTCCTTCGTCCGGGAAGTGGCCCGGGCCCGCACCTTCGGGTTCCTGCAGGACTTCGACAAGCTCAGGGCCATGAATCTGGCTCGGGGCGGCAGCCTCGACAACGCCGTGGTGGTCGATCACGAGCGCATCCTCAACGAGGGCGGACTACGTCACGAAGACGAGTTCGTGAAGCACAAGATCCTCGATGCCATCGGTGACCTTTACCTGCTCGGCTACAGCCTCATCGGCGAGTTCCGCGGCTATCGCTCGGGCCACACCCTCAACCATGCCCTGCGTCAGGCCCTGCTGGCCCAGCCGGAATGCTTCGAACTGGTGACCTTCGAGAATCCACAGGTGTCGCCCATCAGCTACGGCTCACGCCCGGCCTTGGCGATCTGAAGGCTGCTCCGCCTCCCGGCCCGGCAGCGCCCGCTGTCTGTAGGGCTCTGTGCCGGGGCAGCGCGGCCACTTTCCGGGCCCTGATCAGGGCCTGCCCGGACCTGAAATTGGATCGATGTTCGGGTGGCAAAACACTGATTCCTTTGCCATAGTCCAATTAGTGGGTGCGCCGAGCCAAACGCTCGAGCGCCTTTCTGAGCTCTGGGTCGGATTCCTCGCGAGCCATTTCCGCGAAGTGGGCTGCCGCGGCAGCTGGGATCCCGATGGGCTCGAGCGGCGTGCTTTTGGGGGAGTCAATGGCACGCGATCGTACGGCCACACTGATGTGCTGAACCGGTTCTCCGGTCAGTTCTGCGAGTTGCGTCTGAATCAGGCGCTGCTGGAAGCGGAGTTGGGTGGCGCGCGCGGAACTCGAGGCGAGCAGACTGAGATGGCCAGTATCCAAACCAGCAACGGTGACATGACCGCGCAGATTCTCCGGCAGCAGCTGTTGCAGCGCGCGCTCGATCCTGATCAGGCGCTCGGCCTGTCGCACCACGCGGCCGAGGACGGAGCGCCCGGGTTGCATGCGATCGGGCAGGGCTTGCGGGCCGCGGTCGGGTCGATCGGCCATGGGAGCCTCCAGGGATGAAGCGATGGCGCGAGCGGATCGATCGATGGCTGGTCTGGCTGCGCCGCGAGCGCCTGGCGGTGATTCTCCTGGATGCTCGTGAAGGAAGCGAGTGGCGGTGGCGGTTCACGATGCAGGGTCTGATGGCCCGCAGTGGCGGTGCCCTGGTCCTGGTCCTGCTTTGCGGCGCCGGGCTCCACGCCTGGCAGTCCGATGCCGTCGATCCCGCCGTAGCGGCTGAATGGCGGGCCACCCTCGAATCCCAGCAGCAGGAACTGGCCACCATCCGCCGCGAGTCGGATCGCATGGTGGGGGCGCTGACCCGGCGCTTCGCCGACCTTCAGGGTCGCCTGGTACGCATGGAAGCCTTGGGCAAACGCATGATGACGGTGGCCGATCTGGATCTGGACGAGTTCGATTTCAGCCAGCCGCCGGCCGTCGGCGGGCCCGACGACTCGGAGCTAGAAAGTCCCGTCCCGGTCGTCGTCCCGGATTTCGTGGCCATGGTGGAGCAGCTTTCCGAGCAGATCCTCACCCGCCAGCAGCAGCTCGATGCCTTGAACGGCCTGATCCACGATCGTCAGTTCTTCGCTGATCTGCAGCTCACCGGCCGCCCGGTGGACAAGGGTTGGCAGTCCTCCGGCTTCGGGCGGCGCGTGGACCCTTTCAGCGGCCAGATGGCCTTTCACTCCGGACTCGACTTCGCCGCGCCCAAGGGCAGCAAGGTGCGGGCGGTGGCTGGCGGGGTGGTGGTCTTTTCCGGGCGGCGCGGTGCCTACGGGAATCTGGTCGAGATCAATCACGGTAACGGGTACAGTACGCGCTATGCGCACTCCAACCAGAATCTGGTGGCAGTGGGCGATGTGGTCCGCAAGGGCGACGTGATTGCCACCGTGGGCTCTTCCGGTCGCGCCACCGGACCCCATGTACACTTTGAGGTGCTCAAGGACGGCAGGAGCGTCGACCCCGCCCGCTATGTCGCCCGCAGGAGCGGCTGAGCAGTCTGTCGGTCGCAGTCCGGGCACCCTCGGAGACCCCTCGGGGCTTTTCGGGGGCCATGACTCAACTTCAGGAGATTTCGCGCCGGGGCCTGTCCGAAGCAGGGCGGAACCGCGTATAGACCATGATCGCCAGCCTCTTTCGAAAGATCGTCCCATCGAAGAACAGCCGTGAACTCAAGCGCATGGGCCGCATTGTCTCCCGGGTCAACGCCCTCGAGGAGCAGATGGCTGTCCTGTCTGACGCCGAACTCGCTGGCCTGACGCCGAAGTTCCGCGAACGGCACGACGGTGGCGAGGCCCTCGATGCCTTGCTGCCGGAGGCCTTCGCCGCAGTACGCGAGGCTTCCAAGCGGACGCTGGGGATGCGCCACTTTGACACCCAGCTGCTCGGCGGCATCGCCCTGCACGAAGGCAACATTGCCGAGATGCGCACCGGCGAGGGCAAGACCCTCGTGGCCACCCTGGCCATCTACCTCAATGCGCTGACGGATCGCGGCGTTCACCTGGTCACGGTCAACGACTACCTCGCCCGCCGCGATGCCGGCTGGATGCAGCCCATCTACGAAGCCCTCGGCATGACGGTGGGGGTGGTGGTGCCGGGTCAGCAGACCGAGGAAAAGCGCGCGGCCTATCAGGCCGACATTACCTACGGCACCAACAACGAGTTCGGTTTCGACTATCTGCGCGACAACATGGCGTTCACGCCCGAAGACCGGGTGCAGCGGGACCTCCATTACGCCATCGTCGACGAAGTGGACTCCATCCTCATCGACGAGGCGCGGACGCCGCTGATCATTTCCGGCGCCGCCGACGACTCCTCCGAACTCTATCGCGCCATCAACAAGCTCGTGCCCAAGCTGCACGCCCGGCAGACGCCGGCCGGCATGGAGCCGGAGGGCGAGGACGAAGGCGACTTCGCCATCGACGAGAAGAACCGGCAGGTGGAACTGCTCGAAAGCGGCCACGAGAAGATCGAGGAAGCCCTGCAGCAGGCCGGCCTGATGAAGGAGGGCAGTCTCTACGCACCGGGCAACCTCGGACTGCTGCACCACGTCAACGCCGCCCTGCGCGCCCACTTCATCTATAAGCGCGACGTGCATTACATCGTCCAGGACGATCAGGTGGTGATCGTCGACGAGCACACCGGTCGCACCATGCCCGGCCGGCGCTGGTCCGACGGTCTGCACGGCGCCATCGAGGCCAAGGAAGGAGTGAAGGTCCAGCTCGAATCCCAGACTCTGGCGTCCACCACCTTCCAGAACTTCTTCCGCATCTACGAGAAGCTTTCCGGCATGACCGGGACGGCGGACACCGAGGCCTTCGAGTTCAACCAGATCTACGGCCTCAACGTGGTGGTCATCCCCACCAACAAGCCCATGATCCGCGACGACGCCAACGACCTCGTCTTCCTCACCATGGACGAGAAGTACGATGCCATCGTCGAAGACATCGAGGATTGCCGCAAACGCGGGCAACCGGTGCTGGTGGGTACCGCTTCCATCGAGTCATCGGAGCGCCTCTCGGCCGAGATGAAGCGGCGCGGCATCGAGCACAGCGTCCTCAATGCCAAGTTCCACGAGCAGGAGGCAGAGATCATCGCCCAAGCCGGACGCCCGGGTGCGGTGACCGTCGCCACCAACATGGCCGGTCGCGGTACCGACATCGTCCTCGGCGGCAACTGGGAAGCAGAGCTGGCCAAGCTTGGCGATGCCGGTGAAGAAGAAGTGGAGCGCCTGAAAGCCGAGTGGCAGCAGCGTCACGACACGGTGATCGAAGCCGGCGGCCTGCGCGTGATTGGCACCGAGCGCCACGAATCCCGGCGCATCGACAATCAGCTCAGGGGGCGTTCCGGCCGCCAGGGCGATCCGGGTTCCACCCGCTTCTACCTGTCCATGGAAGATTCCCTGATGCGGATCTTCGCCTCCGACCGCATCCGCAAGATCATGAACTCCCTGGGCATGGAAGAAGGCGAGGCCATCGAGCATCGCATGGTGACCAACGCCATCGAGCGCGCCCAGCGCAAGGTGGAAGGCCACAACTTCGACATCCGCAAGAACCTGCTCGAATATGACGATGTCTCCAACGACCAGCGTCAGGTCATCTACGCCCAGCGCAACGAGATCATGCAGGCGGATGACATTTCCGAGACCATTGCCGCCATGCGCGAGGAAGTGGTCGACGACGTCATCAGCGACTACATCCCGCCGCAGTCAGTGGAGGAGCAGTGGAACCTCGAAGGTCTCGAAGAGGCGCTGATCGTCGAGTTCAATTCCCGCCAGCCGATCCGCGATTGGCTCGACAAGGAGCCCGACCTCTACGAGGAGACCCTGCGTGCGCGCATCCTCGAAAACATCGAGAAGGAGTACGCCGAGAAGGAAGCGGCGCTCGGTTCGGAAATGCTGCGGCGTTTCGAGAAGCAGATGATGCTGCTCACCCTCGATCACCTCTGGAAGGACCACCTCCAGAACATGGACCACCTGCGCCAGGGCATTCATCTGCGGGCCTACGCCCAGAAACAGCCCAAGCAGGAGTTCAAGCGCGAATCCTTCGAGCTGTTCCAGAATCTGCTCTATTCGGTTCGCCGCGACGTGGTGCGCATGCTGTCCCGGGCCCAGTTCCGGCAGGCTGAAGAAATCGAGGAAGAGGAGCGCCAGCGCCGGGAAGCCGAGATCCGGCGTTCGGACTTCTCCCACGCCAACGCCAATGCGCTGGAAACCGATGCCACCGTGGCGGCCAGCGGCCGCAGCGGCCTGAAGCCGCCGGAGACCTTCGTCCGCGAGGAGCGCAAGGTCGGTCGCAATGAGCCCTGCCCCTGCGGTTCGGGCAAGAAGTACAAGCAATGCCACGGCCGCAAGTAGTGCCGCGGGGCTCAGGCCCCACAGATGCCACGGGCCTGCCGGCCCACCTACGAACCCGCTCTGACCCGGAAACCCCACCATGCCCGTGAATCTGCCGCCGCTGCCGGAGTTGCTTCCGGTGGCGGGAATCCGCTGCGCGGCCGTGGCCGCTGGCGTCCGCAAACCCGGACGTCGCGACCTGGTGCTGTTCGAACTCACCGCAGGCGCCACGGTGGCGGCCATGTTCACCCGCAACCGTTTCCGCGCCGCTCCGGTGCAGGTGGCCGAGCGGCATCTGGCTGCCGCAGCGCCGCGCTATCTGCTCGTCAATACCGGCAATGCCAACGCCGGTACCGGCACCGGCGGTCTCACCACGGCCCTGGCCTGCTGCGCGGCTGCAGCCGAGATCGGTGGCGTGGACACCGAAGCGGTTCTGCCTTACTCCACTGGCGTCATCGGCGAACCGCTGCCAGCCGAGCGCATTGTTGCCGGACTTCCTGCGGCGTTTGCCGCCCTGACCGAGGACGGCTGGAACGAGGCCGCCCACGGCATCATGACTACGGATACGGCGCCGAAGGGTGCTTCGGTGAAGGGCGACCCCTGGGTGCTGACCGGGATCAGCAAGGGTGCCGGCATGATCCGGCCGGACATGGCCACCATGCTGGCCTTCCTGGCCACCGACGCGGCCATTGCCCAACCGGTCCTCGATCATCTGCTGCGCGAGGCGGTGGAGCACAGCTTCAATCGCATCACCGTGGACGGCGACACCTCCACCAACGATGCCGTGACCCTGGTGGCCACCGGTGCTGCCGGTGGTGAACTGATCAGCGATGCCGACAGCCCGCAGGGGCGCGCCTTCGGGGTGGCGCTGACCGCGCTGTGCATCGATCTGGCCCACGCCATCGTCCGCGACGGCGAGGGTGCGACCCGCTTCGTCACCGTGCGCATCGAAGGTGCAAAAACCAGCCAGGAGGCCCTGGCGGCGGCCTATGCCATCGCCCATTCGCCGCTGGTGAAAACGGCTCTGTTCGCCGGCGATCCCAACTGGGGCCGGCTGCTCGCCGCCATCGGCCGCGCCGGCATTGATGATCTCGACGTCAGCGGCGTGAGCCTGTTTCTGGACGAGGTCTGCATTGCGGTGGAAGGTGGCGTGGCGCCGGGCTACAAGGAGGCGGACGGCGCCCGGGTCATGGCCCAGCCGGAAATCCTCATCCGCGCCGATCTCGGCCGCGGTGACGTCACCGAAACTGTCTGGACGACGGATCTGTCCTACGACTACGTGAAGATCAACGCGGAGTATCGCTCCTGACCGAGGCCATCACCTGCAGTGAGACCTCGCCGCATCGGCCCAATCGCTGCGCGATTAGGGCCTTCCCACAGGAGTCCACGCCGGATTCGGGCGACACGCTCTGTGGGAAGCAGCGCAGCGCAGCGAAGCAGCGATCTGCATGAGGTGCAGCAAAAGCAGCGCGCGTCAGACCGTCAATCCACAGCGCTTGCTGTGTTCGTTCCAGGCTGCCTGCCAGTTTGGATCGGGGTCTCGGGTCCGTGGCAGTACGTCGAGGCGCTGCATCCAGCTCTGGACCTGCGCTTCTGCTGCCACGAAAACCTGCTCGGCTACCTGCTGACGCTCGGTCTGAGGCGCATCGCGCATGGACTGCGCGATGGCGATGCGCAGGGCGTCTGACTCGTCCCTCTCCACTGCAATCTCAGCGAGCAGCTCCGGCAGCCGATCCAGCGCGCGCCGATGCAGACGTTCATGGCGCCAGAACAGACTGCTCGCATCGGCCTGGGCTGACGGCAGCGGTGAGAATCCGGACGGCAGGGCATCGATCCACGCTGGTCGAAACGGCGACAGGCAGGGTGCCGCGGTTCCAGTCAGAAAGTGACTGCTGCGCCGCGCATCGACGATGGACAGCATGGCGCCGGTGGTCTGACTCGGCCGCCAGTCATCCAGGGCCGCGTGCATGCACAACGTCGACGGTCGGCTGAGGTCATCCGGGCGCCACGCTGCATCGTCGCCGTGATCGCGCAGGATGGTGAGCAGATCTTGCGGGCCAATGGGATGGCTGCAGCGGGCCAGCAGGTCCAGCGAGCGGCGGCAGCGCCCCGGTCCGTTGCCCCGTGCGGTCGGTTCCGGATCCGTCCACGCCAGCGCGAAGTCGTCAGGATCGCCGGCCCCGAGCCAGCCTCTGGCGCGAGGTTCGCTGAAGGCCTCCGCCGAGGCGGCATCGAAATCGGTGGTGATGCTGACCGCATTGGAAATCGCGGCGAACCCCTGCACCCGCCGCGCCACCCACTGCCGGCCTGCGGTTTCCAGCACCCAGGCCTCCGTGGGGTCGGCAACGATGAAGCCGTTGTCGTAGCGCAGATCCCGATGCACCGCGGCCAGACCGCCCTGGCCATGGCGCTCCAGCAGTCCGGTGATCCAGTTCACGGCTTCCTGCGCAGTTTCGGCACGTTCCAGGGCCAGTCTGAGCAGATCCATGCCCAGCAGCGCGTCGGGCCCTGCAGTCGCTTGCGTGAACAGCGCCTCGTTGCCGATCACCACACCGGCATCGTTAGCACCCATTTCCGCGCCCCAGATCCAGTAGGGCTTGGCCAGCAGCAGCGCCCGGGTCTCACGGACCTGCTCGATCTCGATGCGGGTGCAGGCAAGCCTGGCCCGCGGCCCGTGACGGGCTGCAGGCAGCGAGAGCACCTGATGGGCTTCGTTGCGCTCCCGGTCCGAGTTCTTGGCGAACAGCAGCGTTCCGGTGGCCGAAGCTTCAGGTGTGACGACGACGGTGTCACACATGAAGGCATGGTAGCAGTTCGCCGCTTGCCGACTCTCGGCTTGTTGCAGCCCACAGCAACAGCCGCCTGGCTTTGGTGTGGTAGCGTTCCGGATGGCTGGGTTCGAGGCATGATCTTGGGTCTCATCGATCGTATCGACGCTGCAACGCCCGACGACCGGGACCGCTATGTGGATGCGGTGCGCGTGGTCAGCATTCTGCTGGTGGTGCTCGGCCACTGGATCGTCCGGGTGGTGACCGGCACAGAGGGCGAACTCGAACCCGGGTACCTGCTGCAGGCGGTTCCGGCCACGCAATGGGCGACGCTGCTGGTGCAGGTCATGCCCTTGTTCTTTTTGCTTGGCGGCGCGGTGAATGCCGAGAGCTGGCGCCGGGCGCGTGATCGTGGCGAGTCCGCCAGTGACTGGCTGGCGCTGCGTTCCCGCCGCCTGCTGCGGCCCGCGTTGCCCCTGATCGCCATCCTGGTGACAGCAGCCTGCCTGATGGCCAATCTCTGGCCCGAGTACACGCTGCTGTTCGATTTCAGGGTGGCGGTCTTTCCGCTCTGGTTTCTGGCGGCCTATCTGCTGGTCACCGCAGTCACTCCCTTCACCCTGGCCTGGCACGAACGCCACGGCAGCGGTCTGCTGCTTGGCGTCTGCGCCATGCTGGCCCTGGTGGTGGACGGCCTGCGTTTCACGGTGGGGGCCGACGGTCCCTGGCTCGGCACGCAACCGGCCGTGGCCGCCGTCAACGTGATCGTGGTCTGGCTGGCCATCCATCAACTGGGGTTCGTCTGGGCTGACGATGGACTGCCCAGCAACGGACGCTCCCAGGCGCGGCTCATCCTGCTGGGTGCTGCGTTGCTGGTCGTCATGATCGGCTTCGGACCCTACCCGTTGACCATGGTGCCTATCGAGGGCAGTCATGCGGCCAACAATGCCGGGCCTCCCACCGCGGCCCTGCTGGCGCTGACCATGGTGCAGATCGGTGTCGTCCTGGCCCTGCGCCGGAGCGTGACCGCATGGCTGCAGCGACCGGCCGTCTGGGCTCCGGTGGCCCTGATCGGCGCCGGGCTGATGAGCGTCTACCTCTGGCATCAGCCGGTCATGGTGCTGGTGGCAAACCTGACCTATCCGCTGGGCTTCTGGCCGGTCACGGAAACGGTGGATCTGCGCTGGTGGCTGTGGCGCCTGCCCTGGGTGCTGCTCTGCGGTGTCGTCCTCGTCCTCGTGGTGGTCCTGCTGCAGCGCTTCGAGTCTCCTCGGCAGGCGCCCGCCGCGTCCGCGGGGCGCTCGCCCGTCCTGCGCAGAGTGGCCGGTCTGCTGCTGTTCTGCATCGGCATTGCAGGATTCATCGATACCGGGCTGGTTCAGGAAGGCTGGCCGCTGCAGCTGCCCTGGCTGCCGCTGCTGGCCTTTCTGGCCGGCCTCTGGGGACTCGGCGCGCTGGGGCGAGCGGGCAGGACCGGTGATTGAATCGGGCCTTTCATGGCTGCTACCTGGGCCGTGGCCACCCCACTACCCGGTGCGCCGGCTTGGAGCTATGGTAGGGCAGCCTGGGCATGACTGGAGTGCTTCCATGATCGGGAGAACCCTCGGATTTCTGCTGCTGCTGACGGCGTCGGCCGGCGCCGAGGCGCTGCGTTGCAAGAATGGTCTCGTTGCGCCGGGCGACCACAAGGTGGAAGTCCTGGCGGCCTGCGGTGAACCGGTTTTCCGCGAAGAGGTGGTGGAGTATCCGTTCCGCGTCGCCCATGGCGGGAGACTGCCCCAGGTGGAGTATCTGCCCTTCGGCCTGGTCAGCGAGGAATGGGTTTACGATTTCGGGCCCCAGCGTTTCCGGCAGCTGCTGCGCTTTCGCAGCAATCGTCTGGCCGCCATCGAAACCCTCAGCAAGCCCTGAACGCGAAGTTTTCTGAACACGCACTGCCGTGACGGCATGCCGGTGCGCCTGATGGAGGGGATTCATGCCGCAGCCTTACCTGTACAGCGATTTCGCCAACGGCCTGCCTGCCCGGGCTGCGCGTCAGGCCAGCCTCGATGCCGAGCGCTACACCAGCACGGCGTTCATGGAGCAGGAGTGGGAGGGCATCTGGACCCGGAGCTGGCTGCTGGCCGGGCTGCTCTGCGATCTCGAAGAACCGGGCGACTACTTCGTCTTCAACTTGGGCCGCGAGTCCATCATCGTCACACGAACAGAGTCCGGCGAACTCGCCGCGGTCTACAACGCCTGTCAGCACCGCGGCAACCGCATCATGACCAACGAGCGTGGCAGCGTGCGTGCCATCAGCTGCCCCTATCACGGCTGGACCTACCATCTCGACGGTCGCCTGCAGTCGGTCCCGGACCGTGAGCGCTTCGTTCAGGGCATTGCCTGCGAGGCGTACTCCCTGAAGCCGGTTCAGGTCGATACCTGGGCCGGTCTGGTGTGGATCAGCATGGATCCCGAAGCGCCGTCGCTGGCGACCTTTCTCGGTGACGTCATTCCCGAGCTCGCACCCTATCGCCTCGAAGACATGGTGCTGGTCAGTGATCAGACCGTGACCCTGGATGCCAACTGGAAGACCTGCATCGACAACTTCAACGAGCAGTATCACGTCGACTTCATTCATCCCCAGCATGCGAGCTTCGTCGACTGCTGTAACGCCACCAACGAACTCTGGCCTCTGGGGCATCGGCGGGTGCTGGTGGAAGGCTACGTCACCAATCCGCGCTACGGCGTCCCCGAGGTGGTGCCGCCCATTCTGGAGGCGGCCATTCGCCCCCTCGGGCTGGATCCGGAGGATTTCAAAGGCCGGGTACCCGAAATCCGCAAGGCTGTGCAGCGCCAGAAACGACTCGTTGGCGAACAGCTCGGCTTCGACTATTCCGGCTTCACTGACGCGCAAGTCTCCGACGTGCTGCAGTACGATCTGTTCCCGAACGTGATCATGACCATCAAGCCTGAGGAGCTCTGGGTGATGCGGCCGAGGCCGCACCCAACGGATCCGAACAGGTGCTTTTTCGACAAGTGGACGCTGCGAGTGAATCTTCCCGGCGACGCCAGCTGTGGCTTGAGCCTGGTGGGTGATCCCAAGGTCACGGCCGATGCTCTGGATGATCGCCCGCAGCGTGAGGTCTTCGATCAGGACGACGTGGTGGCGGGCAGGCATTCCATGACCATCACCATCGATCAGGACATCCACCTGCTGCGCGACATGCAGGCCGGCATGCACTCCCGCGGTTTCCGCCGCGCCGTGCTCAACGAAGACGAGATTCGCGTTCAGCACTTCCACGATTGGGTGGACAGCTGGCTCGAAGGCAAGGCGTGGGCGCCCACGCGACGCTGAATCACAACAGCCCGCAGTGCGGGCGATGTTTTCCTGCAGCAGGTGTCGCCAGCGAACATCGCGCCCACTGGACGCTCTCAAGAAACATACGACAACCACTTGGTTTTGATAAAACCAATCAGATCGGAACACGCCCTTGTGGGCGCATGCTGCCAGGAGCAGCGTGCGTCGCCCGCAGGGCGCCCCGTAGGGGGGCGGACCATGGATGGTCCGCAACAGAGCCCTATTCGCGCAGCGAATGGGCCGATTGCGAGGCGTTGTGCCGA
>JAFIFJ010000006.1 GCA_020832085.1 Gammaproteobacteria bacterium
CTTCACCGAGGAAAACGGGGCCACGCGGGTGGTTCCGGGCAGTGTCGACTGGCCCGACGATCGGCGTGCTGCGCCGGAGGAGATCTGTCAGGCGGTGATGAAGGCGGGATCGGTTCTGCTCTACACCGGATCGGTCTTCCATGGCGGCGGCGAGAATCGCTCCGAGGGCGACCGCATCGGTGTCAACCTCACCTACTCGCTGGCCTGGCTGCGTCAGGAGGAGAATCAGTTCCTCTCCTGTCCGCCAGAGATCGCCAAGGACCTGCCGGAGGAACTGCAGGATCTGCTGGGCTACACCGTTGGCAGCTATGCCCTTGGCTACTACACGCCGCCGCTGCCGCCCGGTGTGGGGCCTGAATGTGTCGGACCGGAGTACGCGGTGGGCAGGACGAAGTCCGGTGAGGGTCTTGGCGACGACGAGATTCTGCAGGCGGTGAAGTCGAGTTGAGTCGGATGGGGGCCGGATGTTGAGCCCCGGACGGAGTCACGCGATGACCACCCTTGGCTTGTGCTCCAGGGGCAGGTTGACCCCCGGAACTGGCCCGGGTTAAACGAGTGGGTGGACTCTGCCTGGAAAGCGCCATGACCAACGACGACGCAAGGCTCAGGGATCCGATCCTCGACGCTGCTCTGGAACTGGCGGCCGAAGCGTCCTGGGAGGCGGTTCGGCTGCATCAGGTAGCTCAGCGGCTCGGGATCAGCCTCGATGCGGTACGGCGCGAGTTCGCGGAGAAGGAAGATCTGGTCGACGCCTTCTTCGACCGCGCCGATGCCGCCATGCTGCAGAGTGCCGAGCAGCCGGAGTTCACAGCGCTGTCACCGCGGCAGCGCCTGCAGTGGCTGATTCTGGCCTGGCTCGATGCGCTGGCGCCTTTCCGCCCGACGGTGCGGCAGATGATCGCTGGCAAACTCGAGCCCGGGCACTTGCACGTGCAGATTCCGGGTTTGCTTCGGGTCAGCCGGACGGTGCAGTGGATGCGAGAAGCCGCTGGCCTGCAGGCGACCTTCATTCGCCGGGCGCTGGAGGAAACAGCGCTGACGACGATCTATCTCGCCACTTTTACGCGCTGGCTCAACGACGATTCCCCGGACGCCGTAGGGACCCGGCGCTTTCTCGACCGCTGCCTTGGTTTGGCGGAAGGCGTCGCCCAGCGGCTCGAGAGCGGTCAAGGACCGACCGGTGACGCTCCGGACGAGACTGTGGTCAGAGTGTCGGGTCAGGGTTCCGATAGCCGCTGAACGCTCTACTGCTGGCTCGGGTGCCAGCGGGCGGAACATCGGTTGACAGCGCTCGGCCCCGCGCATTGAATCAACGCGCCGATAAGCTCTACCTCAGCGACTTTCCTTTTGCCTATGAACCTCATCGTCAAGATCGTGCTCACAGCGCTCGCCGTGTTTGGCGTCGCCTACCTGCTGGACGGAGCGGAGGTGAGGGATTTCGTCACGGCACTGATCGTGGCGGTGGTGCTGGCAGTCTTGAACACCTTCCTCAAGCCGATGATGAAGATCGTGGCGATACCCATCACCATCCTCACTTTCGGACTCTTTCTCTTCGTCATCAACGCCGCCCTGATCATGATCGCCTCCCATTTCGTGGACGGCTTCTTCGTGGATGGCTTCTGGTGGGCCCTGCTCTTCAGCGTGGTGCTTTCCGTGGTGGTGTCGTTCCTGGAGTCGGTGGTGGACAACGGCAAGCGCTGGCGCTGGAAGTGGTAGGGAAGGCAAGCAAAGACGGTGGGAAGAGAGGTCCGTGTACGGAAGGAACTCAGCGGGGTTGGCCGGTCTTGGCGTGCCTGCGCGGGACGCTGGTCACTCGAAGTTCCGCGGCAGCAGCACGAAGGTGCCTACCGGATCCATGTAGTTGGTCCCCAGTTCCATGCCGATCACCGCGA
The DNA here is from genome assembly GCA_020832085.1 of Gammaproteobacteria bacterium. Taxonomy (GTDB): domain Bacteria; phylum Pseudomonadota; class Gammaproteobacteria; order Pseudomonadales; family Azotimanducaceae; genus SLTB01. Next base: position 1,893 of record JAFIFJ010000006.1, read on the forward strand.
TCTCGAGACCAGCCGAGTCGTCGAAGGGCATGAACACCTCGGCGCGAGCCCAGTAGCGCTTGCGCAGAGACCATTTGCTCCGCTGCGCGACGCCCCAGAACGGCAGCACTTCGTCCTTGTAGTGGAAGTGGTACCTGGCGAACCCATAGGTCGAGGTTGGGATGGAAGACAACGGTCCCAGATAGGGCGTGAGGTCGCCTGCTGAACCGGACCGGCGGTACTCGACGATGTTCAGAATGCTGTTCTTGGCTGTCCAGTAGTCGCTGTAATGGACCACGTGATCGCGCGCGATCACGTTGCGCAGCCGTACCGACTTGGAGAAGTCCTCAGTCAGGTGAGCCAAGTAGCGTCTGACCGGGTCGGGTATCGCGTCGAGCCGGTCCTTGAAGGAGAGCAAGTCGATCACCCGACCGTCATGTCCCGGTTCCAAGCGTCCGGGCGGCGGCATGTCGCGGGGAATCAGAAGCAGCCGGTAGTGGGTCGACTCCATCGTCTTCTCTCCCGGCTCATGTGCATCTATGGCCATCACTGGGACACTCATCGCCAGCATCAAGCCTGCCAGCAATCGCCACATGGTCAACGCTCCTTTGCTACGCCGTGTCATGTCCGTCCCAGGACATCATGGTGCCCATGCCTGCAACGGGTCACTGCAGGGTTGCCACCGGCGGCTGAAGGCCAGCCCTCAGTCTACTCCTGCTTCAATCGACGCTGAAGGATGCGGCTGGCGATGGGGGAGTCCGCGCCGAAGTGACTCGTGCATCAGCGTCGTCGCACCCAGGTCTCGCGGGATATCATGGGGATGACCAATGTCTGCAGCGAGTCGATCCACATGGTGAGTCCCGAGTTCGGGGAGGTGTATGGGGCCATGGTCGGCTGCCGCCGATGCCGCGTCACCTTGGGGCAGAAGGCGGTGGTGGTCGATGCGACGCTGGGTGGCGGGTGTTCCGATGCCGCGGCCGCGATCGCACTTTGATCCGGCGCGTCGAGGCTTGCTGCGTGGGGCCGCCGCGCTCGGGCTTGGTTCGATCCTGGGCCCGCTGTGGGCCCGCTACACCGAGGCCTCCCGGATGACTTCTGAGTCCGAGCATTCCGCCTCCCAGCACGGCGATCACGCGGCATCCGAGTCCATGGCAGGCCATGCCCCGTTTCGTCTCGATTTTCGCGTGCGAGGTGGAAGCCTCATGGCCACAGTCGTCGAGACCGACAGTACGCTGGTGGAGATCCATGAGTGGATGACCTGGCTGCGTGTGCGCTCGGATCTCGGGCTCGCGATGATGATCCTCGGTCGCCACAACGGGGACCTTCAGGGGCGTCCCGTCGGGCTGTTCTCGACCCGGCTCGACGCCGAGGAAACTGAGACGCTGCGCGACCTCATGGAGTCGATCGACTGGGATCATCTCCCGCCTCCAGCCGGTGGTGATGCGATGGGAAGCCATCTCGAGATCGACTACGCGCGGGGCGATACGCGGATCCAACGCCAGTTCAACGCCCGCAACCGTGAGTTCATCGCCGCCATCGAATCGCTCATGGACCCGGTCAACGCCAGACTCGGGCAGATGCTCGCGGCCCCCTCAAACGCGTTGACGGCCGTTGCCGCTGCCCGCGTCGATGCGCGGGATCCTGCTCTCGTTCACCTGGAGTTCGAACTGCGAAACGACGGCAGCGCTGCCGTCGTGATCGTCGATCCTCGATTGCCCGGAGCCAATGGGAAGCCCCGCGGGCGCCTCATGGTCACGAAGCTGAGTCAGGATTCCCGTCCACCGGCATGGACGCCGATCGATCTGCCAACGCTGACTGAGAGGCAGCCCGAGCCGGTCACCCTGACCGCGGGCGCGAAGCTGGTGATCCCGGTGAGCTGGCGGTCTCCTCAGCCTGGAACCTACTACCTGCGTGCCGACTGGTTGGACTACGTCGGTGTCACGCCGGCGGAGGGGTACGCGTCGGTGATGCCCCTGCCTGCTGACTTCGACGCGGGTCATGCCGGTGACATCGGGGCCTATGCTGTGCGCGGAGCCGCTTTCTCGAGCGCCGTGCCATTTCAACTGGCCGAAGGGTCAGTACCGTGATCCGAGTGCAGTAGCGAGGGAACCGCTGTCAGACCAGGGCAAGTCATGCCCTTCTCGCCCGGTGCATCCCCATCTATGACCATCGCCGCGCACGAGCATCTTGGTGTATTGCTCGGTGTGGGAACAGCGCGAGTTCGTGCTGTCGGGGAGGATCGTGAGGGTGACCAGATTGTGTGCGCAGGAAGTCCAGCTCTTCGATTTTGTGCCGTTTAGACCTATTCGCTGTGCCGGATTCACCAAGATGGCAGGGCTTCGTGACGGCTAGCATCGTTCCTTGGAACCGCCCCTCGATCAGAGCTGACGCTCCGGAAATCATGGCCTTTGGGGCGGGCATGGAAGGTTCGAGTGGGGATAGACGCGCGATGAAGAGTCAGTTGTCCGGTCGTTTCACTGCGGGCGTTGTTGGCTGCCTGGTTTTGCTGATTGTTTTGCCATTCGGACGTGAAGCGAGGGCCGGACTCATTGTCGACATCCAGCCTGTCCAGATCTGTCTGGACAATGGCAGCGATTGCAGCGCGTTGGGCTTCGACGCTGGATTGCTGAGTGACTTTTGGTTGGAGAAAGCGGGCATATCGTTGAACTTTCTCGATTCACGGACGTTCAACAGCACTGAGTTCCATACCATGGACTCAAACAGCCAGGTGTCCAGTTTCCTGACCACCCTTACGCACCCCGATCCAGTCGCGCCAGCCCTCATTCGTGACGGCCCGATTCACATTTGGTTCTCCAATTCCGCCGATTTCGTGATCGAGAGCAATGGTGTGGTGGGCTTCAATCGCAGTTGGGTGAAGTCTAATCAAGCAACACCGCAGCAAACCTTGGCCATGGCCATTGCACTTGGCTTCAACCTTGGACTCACGCGTGTGGAATCTGACCCGATAGAACAGAACTTGATGGCTTTTATCCCAGCCTTTCCGATCGACCTTGCAGTCAAGACTTTGCGTCCTGATCAAGTGGACATCGTCCTGAGCAGTCCCTTCTTGGTAGCGACCTCCGACGTCACGGTGCCCGCGCCGCCGCCACTCGGTTTGCTATGGATAGGCTTGGCAGCTCTCGCTCTTCTCAGAACACGCGCCCCGGGGCGTGGACTCAGACCAGGGCAAGTCACGGCAAGTACTTGATCTGTTGGTGTCGCGAGCCTTGGATACGGCAGCGCGAGACCTGAGGGGCGCCAGCTCATGCCCCGAAAACGGGCGCTAAGCGATTTGTGAGATCCCGCTTGGCGGCCTGTTTCTGCACCTCATGCCCCCCACCTCATTCTCCAGGCTGAAATGAACACGCCGAGAGCCGCATGTTGGCTGGGATTTCGGCAGGTCGGTCCCCAATCCCGAAACGGAGCATGCAGATGTGGCTGATCGAAACCGCGCTGAGGACATCCTGCTTCGACAACTGGTCGAGAAGAAGCTGAAAAAGTTCCAGGACGAGGCGAACAAGCATAAGAATCTGTATCGGGCGCTCTGGCTGACCGCCACAGGCATGTCCCTCGCCATAGCGATGCTGACGAACTTCGACTTTGCAATCTACGGTGCGATACAGACCGGAACCCTGGCAAGCATTCTTGGCATAACACTGCCCGCAATCACCGCCTATGTCGTATTGAGGTCCCCAGAAGAGCTCTGGATCTATGAGATCAGGACCAGGAATCGGCTCTTCAACTTGAAGGAGAGGATCGATCTCGAGTTCGGCAGCACGGGGTCGTTAGATGAGCAGAGGTTTCGTGATGAGTACTTCGACATCATGCGAGACGCTGACGCGCAATGGGCAGCAATCAAGGGCGGTAAACAGGTTTCGTGATCGCGCTGCAGATCTTTCGTGAAGAGATCCCCACCTACCGACAGGGTCGCCCGCTGGCGTTTGCATTTGGTGCCGCCATCCTGGCGGTACTCCTGCTGTTTGCCGCACGCGTCCCCCGGGATTGACGCGCCAGCACCGCTCGCTGAATGTGCGCGCAGGCTGCCATGGCGCGGACTCCGGCCTGGTGCGGTGGCGGGGCCGCCCTACGGAGTTGCCGAGGCCTATCGGAACAGCGGCTGGTCGAAACTGCGGAGCTTGCGCGAGTGCAGGGTTCCCGCTTCCGCCTCGGATCTCAGCAACTCCATGGCGCGCAATCCGATCTTAAGATGCTGTGCGACCCGCTCCTGATAGAACACATCCGCCATCCCGGGCAGTTTGATCTCACCGTGAAGGGGCCTGTCAGTGGCGCAGAGCAGCGTGCCGTAGGGGACGCGATACCGGTAGCCGTTGGCCGCAACGGTTGCCGACTCCATGTCGATGGCGATGGCGCGGGACTGGTTCAGGTGCACGGCAAGCTCTTCGAATCTGAGTTCCCAGTTGCGGTCGTCGGTGGTGACCACCGTTCCGGTGCGCAGATGCTTCTTCAAGGCCGCACCCGAGAATCCGGTTTCGATCTCCACGGCTTCCGTCAGCGCGAGCTGCACCTCGGCCAGTGCCGGCAACGGAATGGATGGCGAGAGCACCTTGTCGAGCACGTGGTCGTCGCGAAGGTAGGCATGGGCGAGCACGTAGTCGCCGAGGCGCTGGGTTCTGCGCAGGGCACCGCAGTGGCCGATCATCAGCCACACGTGGGGCCGCAGCACGGCGAGGTGGTCCGTGACGGTCTTGGCGTTGGACGGCCCCACCCCGATGTTGATCAGCGTGATGCCCCGCTGACCCTCCTTGATCATGTGGTAGCCCGGCATCTGGGGTGCTTTGGCCAGGGGTGGCTTCGAGGGCCGCCCATTGGATTTCGTGATGCGGTCGCCCGGCTCCACCAGTGCCTGGGCGTTGCCGGCCATGACCTCCTCGCGCGCAAATTCGATGAACTCGTCGACGTAGCGCTGATAGTTCGTGAACAGAATGTAGGGCTGGAAGTACTCCGGGCTGGTGGCGGTGTAGTGGCGAATGCGATGGAGAGAGTAGTCGACGCGCTCGGCCGGAAACAGCGACAGGGGCATGGGGCCGGAGCGATCGAGGATGGTCTTGCCATCGACGATCTCGTCGTTGGTGGACACGAGATTGGGCGTGAAGAAGTGATGCTGAAGCTGATCCCGCTTCTCCGGCGTCAGACCAGCCGCTGCGGATTCGAGGGCGAAGGACAGGGGGATGGGCCGGTCGGACAGCCCCACTCTGATGATCGCGGAGAAGCGCTCGCGAATCTTCAGCAGTTCGCTGGTCAGGTAGTCCCGAAACAGCTCCGGATGCGTCACCGTCGTGGAAAAGTCGAAGCGTGAGGTCACGCGGCCATAGGCAAGGTGGCTGGTGAGGGTGGCCTCCTTTGCGGGCACTTCGATGGAGACGAAGGGGTAAACGCCATGGTTGCCGTCATTCTCATCGAGGGTGCCATGAATGAAGCGCTCGAAGCGTTCCCGAATGAGTTCCACCTGGCTGTGATACAGCGCGCAAAGCTGTTCTACCGCCTGTTCCGGCTCGATTCCTGCCGCCTCATCTTCTGCAGTGCGGTGTTGTGATGGCTCAAACGTCATGCTTCGGCTCCAGGGCTGAATGATGTTGCGGCCTGCCTGTCTCCTCCTGAGCCGGTTTCCCCGACGCGGGAGCGTGATGGCTTGGCGTCATCTAAGGCTGCATTAATCCATGAGTCTCACTGTAACGCCGAAGCGGCGACTTATCAGCTGGCAATGCTACAGATGAGGTGTGACAGGCCCGTCGCACCGTCCCCTGTGTCCGGTGCAGAGAAGCGGTCCCCGAGCTCGACGAGTGACTCAGTCGAACAGGCTGTCCAAGCGCTGCTTGATCTGATCGGACACGTAGAGTGCGAGGGCCTGCAGCGTGCTGGTGGGATTGACGCCGCCCGAGGTCACGAACAGGCTGCTGTCTGCAATGAAGAGGTTCTTGACGTCGTGGCAGCGTCCCCAGGCGTTGGTGACCGAGCGCTCCGGATCGTTCCCCATGCGCGCCGTCCCCATGATGTGACCGCTGGCCACGCCTGAAGTGAGCGTCGGCGCAACCGTGACCGCGCCAGCGGCGGTCAGCACCTCCGTGGCCCGTGCGCCGGCATGTTCGAGCATGCGGCGGCTGTTCTCTCCCAGGCGGTACTCGATGCGTACTCCCGGCATGCCGTCGCTGTCGGTGTTCACGTGGTCCAGGGTGATGCGGTTGCACTCCTCTGGGAGATCCTCGCCGACGGCCACCAGGGTGGCGCTGCGATCGAACATCGACCGGAAGGCGGCATGGTGGCCGCTTCCCCAGGGCAGTGCGCCCCGCGCCAGGGCGCTCTGGGCGGTGGCAACGGGTCCCATGCCGCGCACCACTTCGAAGGTGTAGCCGCGGGCGTAGCCCCGGGAGGGGTCGGTCTCGTAGAACTCCTTGCTCCACAGGGCACAGCCGATGGGTCCCTGCCAGCCTTTGAGCGGCTGCTCGAAGATGCCCGAGGTCAGCGTCATGCAGTGCAGCATGAGGTTCCTGCCCACCAGGCCGCTGGAATTGGCCAGGCCGTTCGGGAATCGGCTGGAGGTGGAGTTGAGCAGCAGGCGCGGCGTGCCGATGCCGCTGCAGGCGAGGATGACGATGTGCGCCCGCTGTTCGTGTTCATTGCCGTCTGCGTCGAGATACACCGCGCCCCGGGCGAAGCCGCGCTCATCGAGCGTGATCTCCCGGACGCGGCAGCGGGTCCGTAACTCCACACCGCGCCGGATCGCCTCCGGCCAGTAGGTGATGTCTGTGCTCGCCTTGGCTCCCTGGGCGCAGCCCGTGGCGCATGGCCCCAGATTCAGACACTGGTCACGGCCGTTGTAAGGCGCCGTGGCGATGGCGCTTTCCGAGGGCCACCAGTGCCAGCCCATGGCGTTGAAGCCGCGGGCCACCGTCTCGCCCAGGGTGCCGAGCGGGACCGGTGGCAGCAGTCCCTCCTTGGGCGGACAACCAGGATCGCCTGGCAGCCCTGCCACACCCATCATGCGGTCGTTCTCAGCGAAGAAGGGTTCCAGATCCTGGTAGCCGATGGGCCAGTCATCGCCGACGCCGTCCAGGGTGCGGGTGCGGAAATCAGAGGGATGAAGGCGCGGGAAGTGAGCCATGTAGAGGATGGTGCTGCCGCCGACGCCGTTGAAGTTCACGGGCTTGATGGGGGAGTCCGAATCGTCCACGGGATAGTCTTCGGGTCGTCGGCGTACATTCGGTACTGCTGAAAAGTCGGGTCGCGATTCCCAGTCGCGGCTGTTGGTCGGGTAGTCTGACGGCCGCACCCAGTCGCCCTGCTCCAGGCAGACGATGCGCATCTTCGTATCCACCAGACTCCAGGCCACGGCGGCTCCTGCGGCACCGGCGCCAATGATGAGGACATCGACGGTTTCATTCGCCATGTTCAGACGTTCCGGTAGAACGGTGCGCGCTGGCGGACCGGGTCCAGCAGGCTCCAGTCGGTGGGCGGGACCGCGTGGCCCTCGGGGAAGGGTGCGCGCGGTGGAAGATCGAGGGTGCGCAGAACGCGGTCGTCTGTGTAGTAGCTGGCGGCGACGGTGGACTCGAACAGGGCCATGAATCCAGGTTCCTCGCTGCGCAGTGCCGCTATGGACTCGAGCTTCTCGGCGTGACTCAGCGCCGAGAAGGGACGACGGAAGCGCTGCTTCACCAGGGTGGTCAGACGCTCGAGTCCCGTGTCCGCCGTCGCGGCCTGTCTGGCCAATGCGGCGAGCATGCTGCTGAAGATGGCCGGGTCCGCGGCGGACGGAAGCCCCTCTGCGGCTGGAATCATCAATTCGGCGAGGGCCTCGAGCAGGCCTCGCTGCGGATCGCGAAACGGGCTGTCAGTGGCAATGGTCTGGTTCATGGATGGACTGGGATCGCCTGTCGGGCCGCAGAGGATAGGGGTTTGCAGGCCGCGGGGAAACCGGAGCGGGAAGTTGACGCTGGCGGCCTGATGTTTCGGTGTCTCCATGGTCTCCAGGCTCGAGCAGAGTTGGTAGTATGCCGATGGTGGAGTGCATGGGAGGGGGCTGCTGGTGGAAGAAGATTCAGAGCTGGCCAGAGCCGCGATCCTGGAAGCGGTGGAGAATCAGCTGCGTGACAACAATCCTCCGATGGTGCGCGAGACCCTTGAACGGCTGATTCGGGAAGGCTATTCCGACGACGAGGCTCGGGAGCTGATCGCGGTGGCGCTGGCCGTCGAGATCTACAACGCAGCCAGCGACGGCTACGACGAGGCACGCTACCGTGTCGGTCTCGAGGGTCTGCCGGATTTGCCGTTGGAGGATGACGATGAGCAGGGCGTCTAGCCAGCCATCTCGCCGCTGCTCCTGCGGATAGCTCACCTTCAAGATCGGGACTGCCGCTGCTGCCAGGAGCCGGGCATGCTACGAAGACTGCCACTGACCTGCCTGATGATCGTGCTGCTCACAATCGCCTCGGAAGCTTCGAGCGGCGCCGGTGGCCACTGGAGCTACTCCGGCCCGACCGGCCCGGAACAATGGGGCGAACTGGATCCGGCTTTCGTTCGCTGCAGCGACGGCCGCAACCAGTCCCCCATCGATCTGGCCGATGCCACCGTCGCCGGGCTGGGACCCGTGCAGATCGATTACGCCGTGGCCGGTGGCAGGGTGTTCGATAGCGGTCACGCTGTGCAGGTCGACACGCCTCCTGGCAATCGTCTCCTGATCGACGGCCGCGAATTCGTGTTGCTGCAGTACCACCTTCATCTGCCGGGCGAGCACCTGCGGGGCGGGGAGTCCTACCCGCTCGAAGTGCATTTTGTCCACGCCGATGCCGAAGGTCAGCTTGCCGTGCTCGGTGTGCACTTCGTCGAAGGTGAGCCGAACACCGGGCTCGAAGCGATCGTCGCGCGGCTTCCGGCAGCGCCCGACGCCCCCGCCTGGATGCCGGAGGACGTCGGTCCGGCTGCGCTGTTGCCGGATGCCCGTACCGCCTTCCGCTATAACGGTTCGCTGACGACGCCCCCGTGCAGCGAGGGCGTGCGCTGGTTCGTCTTCGATACGGCGATGACGGCCTCGTCCCAACAACTCGGTCGACTGCGCGCAACGACAGCCGGCGGGAACAACCGTCCGCCGCAGCCCCTGTATGCGCGGCCGCTGTTGCGCTGAGGTCCGTTGCTCTCGGGCGGTGACGCACTCGGGCAGCGCTGGAAGGCTTCGTTGCCGGAGCGAAGCTGCTGTGGATCGGCAACGTCGGGTTGAGCGGCGGCCAAACAGCGGGTTATTTGGATGTCGCGCGCCAGACGCCGTCCCATTCCGCAGACGGCGGTGATTGGCGCAGGGCGGCGATTCGTTTCAGGTAGACCTGCACCGGACCATCTTCGGGTGCTCTCTCCTGGCAGTCCGCCAGGGCTGCTTCGGCTGCATCCCAGCGCTGCTGGCGATAGTGCTCGAGGGCCTGCTCGAAGCTGTCCCTGAGTGCCAGCTGGTCGGCATCGGCATCGGCGATGGTGGCCATCAGCTCGTAGATGCGCGCAGGTTCGGTCTTGCCCACCACGGCCACGGAATCGATCTCCCGAAAAACGAAGGCGTCTCGGGCTTCTTGTTCGGTGTGCGCGCTGACGAGGATGTGGGTGCCATAGGCCTTGTTGAGACCTTCCAGTCTGGCGCCGAGATTGACGGTGTCTCCCATCACGGTGTAGTTGCGGGACACGTCGGAGCCGATGGAGCCCACCACGACCTCACCGGTGGCGATGCCGATGCGCGTGGTGATGATCGGAAAGTCCCGTCGCAGACCGGTCAGCTCAGGCACCTGGGTCTGGAATTCAGCCAGGACTTTCTGCTGGGCCATGGCAGCGCCACAGGCGAGGCGGGCATGCTCGTGGTTGCCGCAGAAGGGAGGGCCCCAGTAGGCCATGATGGCATCGCCGATGTACTTGTCGATGATGCCCTTGGAATCGCGCAGGGGCAGCGACATGGCCGTCAGATAGGCATTGATGAGCGTGACCAGACCGCTGGGGGTGAGTCGCTCTGCGATGGGCGTGAAGCCGGCGATGTCGGAAAAGTAGACTGTGAAAACCGCACTTTCGCCTGCCACCATCGCACCTGCGTCGCGGCCGATGAGGTTCTCGACGATCCTCGGATCCACATAGCGCCCGAAGGTGTCCTTGATCTGTTCCTTGCTGCGCAGTTCGCCGACCATGTGATTGAAGGAGCGCGCCAGATCACCGATCTCGTCGCGGCTCACCACGGGCACCTGCACCTCCAGATTGCCGCGTTCGATCTGATCGGTAGCCAGCAGCAGATCGCGCACGGGCCGCGTCAGTCCGCGGACGATGAGGGTACCGAACAGCAATCCCAGAATTGCCGCCAGCGCGGTGAGCAGGACATTGATCCGCAGTACCTGACGCTCGTTGGCGAGGGCCGACGCTGTCGCCTGTTGGGCCAGATTCGCCGCGCCGTCCGCGGCTTCCAGAGCCACGGCATCGAACTCGGCCTGCTCGTTCTCCAGGCGCTCGAGCAGGATGTCGCCGAATTCCGCCTGCCCCGATCGCAGCAGGTCGAGGATGCGCAGACCCTCGTCCTCGATGTCCTGGTGTTCCCGCTCCAGACGCGTCAACTTGGCTTCGAGGCGCACCAGGGCCACGCGGTGATCCGGGTTGGTGGTGGTGGCTTCCGCAGTGCGCAACAGGGCCAGAGCGGCCTCGACCTCCCGGTCCAGTCCCGCTCCGAGTGCCAGATAGGTTTCGATGGCGACATCGGGATCGCCGGGGCGGGCACCCTTGATCTTCGCCAGGCTGCGTTCGAACTGGGCTTCCTGCTCGAAGGCAATGGCAGCCACGGTCGCTACGGTCCGCGCCATGGGCAGGTAGGCGCCTTCGACGAAGGTGAGTTCTTCGGTGACCTGTCGCACCAGGACCATGGAGGTCATGGCCGCCGCCACCATGACGACAACCAGAATGAACATGCCGCCGAAGATCTTGGTGGCGATGCCGATCCGCATCGAACTCTTTGCCTGCGTCATGCGTCTGCCCCATCCCCATCCTTCGATCGATGCGTGAGTCTAGACCCCATTCCCTGGTCTTGCCTGGAAATCGGGTCGTGGCCACAAACTCCGACAGCTGCCGGATGGCAGGGAATGGTGGCAGTCAGACTGCGCCCCTGGCCCGCTCAGTCTGGATTGCGGCCGTTCGATCCCTCCGGATCGAGGGGCTGCAGGTGGACGATCCGGCGCGGTGGAAAACCCGCTTTGAAGCGAAAACTCAGACTCAGCGGGCGTGCCTGGTTCACCCGATCGAAGGTCTCGCCCTCTACCCGAACAGCACGGTAGGGTCGTGTTTCGCCGTCCATGGTGATTTCGACCTCGGGATTGTCGAGCACCCGCCGGTACCACATCCGCGGCCAGTGGTTCACGCCCACGTAGAGTTCATCATCGACCCAGATCTGGGTGAGGATACGGTCGTGGCCCTCACCATCGGCGTCGAAGGTGGTGATCTTCATCGTTCGATCGGATTCGGGCTGGGTGATGCCGAGCCAGGTCTCGAAGTAGACGACCCTGCCGATGTAGGCCAGGACCAGCAGTACGGCGATGATCTTCACATAGCGCATCGTTCTCTCCCTCCCGTTGGCACTGCATCGCTGCCGATGCCTGCAACGACCCCGAAACTAGAGCATTCCGCCGCGGGTCACAAACAGGATTCGCCGTCGCCGGTGGCTGCAGGTCCTTGGCATCGCTGTCGTCCAGGACGCGTGGCAGGCCTCGCGGACCGACGCTCACACCCGCGGCCGGGTCCCGAATCTGGCCCGCATGCGAGGTCGCTATGGCGCGACACGCGGGGCCCGCCGTGCGAGGCTTCACCAAAAGGAATCGTAGGAGGAGCCTCCGTGGGACTGCTGGAAGGGCGCGTTGCCATTGTCACCGGCGCCGGTCGCGGCGTCGGCCGCGCCACGGCGGCACTGCTGGCGGAGCATGGGGCGCGGGTGGTGCTGAATGATCTCGACGCCGAGGTCTGCGACGCGGCCGCAGCTGAGATCGCGGTGGGTGGTGCGCAGACGTTGAGCGTGCCGGGAAGCGTCACGGATCTGGATCTGCCGGAGCGGCTGATCGCTGAGGCGGTCGAAGGCTTTGGCGGCATCGACATCGTCGTCAACAACGCCGGATACATCTGGAACGGTGCTGCACACCAACACAGCGACGAACAGTTTCAGGCCATGCTGGACGTTCACGTGGCGGCACCGTTTCGCATCCTGCGTGCCTTTGCCGCCTGGCTGCGTCCGCAGGCGAAGCGTGAGATCGCGGAGACCGGCCGCGCGCGCTGCCGCAAGGTGGTGAACGTCTCCTCCGTCTCGGGCACGCAGGGCGCGGCGACGCAGGTCGGCTACAGCGCCGGCAAGGCAGCGGTGGTGGGTCTGACCAGGACGCTGGCGAAGGAGTGGGGCCGGTACAACGTCACCGTCAACGCGGTGGCCTTTGGTTACATTGCCACGCGCCTGACCCAGGGTTTTGAGGAATCGCCTCCCACGATCGATGTCGACGGGCGCGTGCTGCGCGTCGGCATCAGTGACGACGCCACCGAGGCGCTGATCGCCCAGACCCCGCTGCAGCGCCTCGGAACGGCCGAGGATGGTGCCGGCGGGATCTTCATGCTGTGCATTCCACAGTCGGACTACGTCACCGGCGAGGTGCTGACCTGTTCGGGCGGTGTCTGAGTCGGGCGTGGGGTGTGCTGGGTCATGGGGGGAAGCGCTTCGCAGGTAGGGTGGGAAGTCTGATTCGCACTTCGGTATCGGGATCGGTATCGAAACCGGGTCAACTGTAGCGCGGCGCTGCCTGGATTTTGTCGCTGCCCGCACGGGCTTCGTTCAGGGCCCACTGCAGATCCGCAAGGTAGACGTCGGCCACCTCGGCATGGAAGGGGGACAGCATCAGGTGCAGGCCCCGGGGCTCGGTGGTGACGCTGGTGAACCAACCCCGCTGGTAGAGCTTCGCCCACACCGCGATGGGATCGACGTCCGGGTGCCCGAAGGCCATGAGGCCGAGCTGCGGGCGGCCGAAGATCTCGAAGCCAAGGGCCTGTGCACCGGCCTCGATGCGCTCGCGGGTGTCGGTGACCTGCTTCTGCTTTGCCCGGTAGCCCGCTTCGCCCAGAAAGTTCATGACGGCCCAGGCCGCCGCGATGGCGCCACCCGGTCGGGTTCCCGCCAGCGTCGGTGTCGTCATCTTGCCGCCGGGCCAGTCCGAGCAGTGAAACATCATGTGGGCGCGCAGCGCCTCGCTGCGGAAAAGCACAGTGGATGCGCCCTTGGCGCAGTAGCCATATTTGTGGAGATCTGCGGACATGGACTGCACTGCGGGGATCTCGAAATCGAAGGGCGCAATGTCTGCGCCGTTCATGCGGACGAAGGGAGCGAGGTAACCGCCGACGCAGGCATCCACGTGCAGCCAGACCTGCTTGCGTTCCGCCACTTCGCCGAGGGCTTCGATGGGATCCATCAGACCATAAGGGAAACAGGGCGCGGAGCCCACCAGCATGAGGGTCCTGTCGTCCATGGCGCGCTCCATCGCTGCCGGGTCGGCCAGCAGTTCCCGGCAGGGTATCCGACGCACCTCCAAGTCCATCATCGTCGCCGCCTTGTCGAAGGCAGGATGGGCGGAGTAGGGCGCGACGATGTTGCCTTGGCCGCTGTGGCCGCGTTCGGCCCGGGCGAAATCCCGCGCCGCCTTGATCGCCATGGTGATGGAGTCGGTGCCGCCGGACGTGATGTTGCCCGCGGCGCCCGCCGGCCCATGGAGCAGCGACAGCCCCATGCCGATCACTTCGTCCTCCATCTGCTTCAGGCTCGGGAACGCCAGCGGGCCGAGGCCGTTCTCGGACATGAACATCGCGTAGGCCTCCTTCTGCACCCTGGCGACGTCGGGACCGGCGTTGAACACGTAGACCGCGGTCTTGCCGTCGCGCCACTTCACGTCGTGGCTGCCGCGCTCTTCCATCTGCGCCTTCAGTGCCGGCCAGTCGGTACCATGCTTCGGCAATTCCATCTTCGATGCTCCTGTTCAGCCAGACGTTTTCGAAATGCTCTGGTGATCCTGAGTATGTCTCATATCATGGGTCAGCACGTTCGGCGTCGTAGACCGTCACGCCACGGGAGACGGTGCGCAGCACTTCGAGTTCGAGCAGCGCTTCGGGATCGGTGTCCAGCGGATTGGCCGACAGCACGAGGAGATCCGCCTGCTTGCCTGGCGTGAGCGTGCCCTTTTGATCTTCCTCGAAACTCTGGTGAGCGGCGTTGATGGTGACGGCACGCAGGGCGTCGAGGATGGAGATGCGCTGGGTTTCACCCAGAATCTGGCCGCTGCGGGTTTCCCGATGGGTGGCCGCCCAGATCAGGCGCAGCATGTCGGGAGGAACGATGGGCGCGTCGTTGTGCAGGGTGAAGGGCAGTCCGCGCCTGAGGCTCGACGCCGTCGGGCTGATGCGTGCCGCACGCTCCGGACCGAGCACCGAGTCCCGGTGCCAGTCGCCCCAATAGAACACGTGGGCGGCGAAGAAGGACGGAATGATGCCGAGTGTCTGCATGCGGTCGAGCTGGTCGTCGCGGACGGTCTGGGCGTGGATCATGACCGTGCGGTGATCGTCGACCGGGGTTTGGGCGAGTGCTGCTGCCACGCCGTCGATCAGCATGTCCGCCGCCGCGTCACCATTGGCGTGTATCTGCATCGGGATGCCGCTGGCAAGGTACTGTGCGATCAGCGCCTTGGCCCGCTCGTTGGTCATCACCGGATAACCGCGGTAGTCGTCGGGAAGCCCCTGCGGGGGAACGTGGTAGGGCTCTGAGAGGTAGGCAGTCTTGCCCTGAGGAGAGCCATCCAGCATCAGCTTGGTGCCTGCCACCTGTAGCCGGTCGCGATAGCTGCCGAGCTCGACGCCCTGCGGTATAGCGAAATGGCCGTCCATGCCCACGGGAAACAGCAGCACATCCAGCTTCAGACCGGTATCGGCTGCGATGGCCGCGAGCAGGGCATGGAGCTCCCAGGAAGCGGCGCTGTCCTGGACGGTGGTGACGCCGAAGCGAGCGTACTCGTCGAGCGCTGCATTGATCGCCTTCGCCGTGAGACCGCCATCACCGAGGAAGAGTCCGGTCAGCGGACCCATGGCGGTTTCTTCCAGGACGCCGTCCGGTTCGTCGCTGTCGCTGCGCCGGCGGATGACGCCTCCGGGCGGGTTCGGCGTCTTTGCCGTGATCCCGGCTTTGCGCAGGGCCATCGAATTGGTGGCCATGAGGTGGCCGGAGACGTGGACTAAGGCGATGGGATGCTCGGTCGATACCGCATCCAGATCGTCCCGATCCGGATGGCGCTGCTCGGCGATGAGCGAGTCGTCATACCCGGTGCCGACCACCCACTCGCCTCTGGCAATGTTGCGGGCGGCGATGTAGTCGGCCATGGCCATTTTGAGGGACGGGATGTCGGTCACGGGACCGACCGGAGGCGGCGCCAGATTGGCCAGGCTCAGGGTGCGCGCCAGAAAGGAGAGATGCCCATGGGCGTCGATGAAACCCGGCAGCAGTGCGCGCTCGCCGAGCTCGACCACTTCGCCGGCATGGCCGCGCCAGTCGTTGCGGTCGCCAACCCAGGCGATGGTTTCACCCGCCACGGCCACCGCAGTGACCGGGCCGGTGGCAGCGTCCATAGTCAGGATGTGTCGACCCACGTAGAGCGTATCGGCATGCAGTCCGATCGTCGTCGCAGCATCCGGCACCGGGTCGCCGCAGCCGGCGACGGTCAGCAGACAGGCGAGACCAAGCCAGCCAGACCATCGGCGTGTGCGGGAGTGGGTCTGTCCGACGGCAGCTCTGTGCATCAATACTCCTCCACCGCACAGGGCATTGGAGTATTGCGGCCAGCTCCCTCCGGTGTCTATCCGTGTGCGATGGAGTGCTCGCCCACCCTCTGGCAGGCCC
Source organism: Gammaproteobacteria bacterium (assembly GCA_020832085.1). Taxonomy (GTDB): domain Bacteria; phylum Pseudomonadota; class Gammaproteobacteria; order Pseudomonadales; family Azotimanducaceae; genus SLTB01. The sequence continues at coordinate 17,803 of JAFIFJ010000006.1, forward strand.
TTTGGGTCAGACCAGAGCAAGTGCCGGGAAGGAGGATACGCTGAACGACGTTGGTCGGACCCCGGCACCCATCTATGCCACTACCGCTGCTTCGGCGCTGAGCAGTGGCGGGCCACCCCCAGAGCCAGGAGGCCGAAGAGCAGGAGCACAGCGCTGGTTGGTGCGGGGACCTGGGATGGTGGGCTGAACGTCTCCCACGGTGAACTGGCACGGAAGATCGCTTGAGAGCCGTCCGTGAAGTGGGTGATAAAGGACACGCCCCAGTCGCTGATCCCCTGCCGGCGCATGTTGGAGCGGTGCACTTCGCGCATGATGCCGTCGCCGAGGTCCAGAAACTGCCCCGCGATCATCAGATCGTATACCGTGCCGTCCGGGCCCGCCCAGAACAGGCTTTGCCCGAGAAACCGATTACCGATGCTGACGCCATTGGGACCCGTCAGGAAGGCTGCGAAGACCACGTCGCCGGCGTTGCCGATCTGGGTGTCCAGGGCGGAAACTTGGAAGTAACTGACACCATCGCCCGTACCCGGTGCCTTGTCACCATGAAGCGCAACGACGCCCTTGTCGGTGAAGATGCCGTTGCGGTTGATGCCCCCGTCATCCTGGTAGGTTCCTCTGAAAGCGAGGTCGAAGTTGTCATTTGCCGCGTACACAGAGGTGATGCTTACATCACGGTCGAAGCCAGGAATCGGGTCGCCGGGTTGAAAGACCGGCCCGTCAAGTGTGAAGTACCCCTCGCGGTTGGCCGTGGGATTCTCGGGGTCGAAGGCGAGCTGTCCACGAAAGCCCACTTCGCCCGAGCCCGTGAGCTCGAAGTAGGGATTGATGTCCGTGTAGACGGCGCCGTTCGGCGCCGGCTGATGGGCTCGTATGATCAACTCGGTCGGGCCGGAGCCGCTCTGGCCGAATATCGCCGGGCTGTTGAACGGCGCGACGCCCCCCTCCAGGTAGGCATGAAAGGCGACGCCTCCGTTATCGTCGATGCGCGCGGTGCCGAAGAAGGATCGGTAGCGCGCACCGCTCACGTCCGGGGCTGGATCCCCCATCCGGGCAATGAGCCCGGACGGCCCAAAGATGGCCAGGAAGTTGGTGCTCGTGACGCCAGGTCCCGTCAGGCTCGAGGTGTAGACGACCTGGCCGGAGCTGTTGATGTCTTTGACGGAAACCGATCCCAGCGTCAGACCAGGCAGGCCCGGGGCGGGGTCGCCCGTGCGAGCGACGATGGTGTCTCCGACCTTGACCACCTGCTGCTCGGAACCGCCAGCCGGGGTTGAGAACAGGGGCGAACTCGCGGTGAGGCCGCTAGCGTTGATGGTGCCCCAACTGGTGAATCCGGTGATGACGGAATCCTGGATCCCCGGTACCGGCTGGCCAGTGGCCGTGACGAGTTCGATCTGGATCGGAGACGCGCCGGCTATGCTGGTGAACAGGCACCCAGCGATCAGCACTGCACACATGGAGAATCGGCTAGTTTGCCTGCGGTCGCGTTGCCGGTTCATCTCAATCTCCCGTCTACTTCGGACGCCTTGAAGCTGATGCCCACGATTGCGGCGCCGATTCAGCAACCGTTCTGGCGGCGGGCCAGGGGTCTTTAGGGCTGGCGCGAATCGTGAGCAGGCGCGTGCAGTCGAAGCGGAAACGTTTTTACTTTAGGTGGTACTACAGCGATGGGTCTTGGTCTGAGTGGCATAAAGGCTTGGACAAAACGGTACGCCAGCTGACTCGCGAAAGGGCGTCGCTTTGGACAATTTCCCCGTTGTGCGGATGCCAGGGCGGCGGTACTTTGGCTGGTCTGTGGCAGAGCGCCGAGTGGAGCTCGACATGATGACCCGACGGGCGGTACGTGTTGCGTTGAATGCATGGCGTAACGGGGGAGTCGGATCTTGAACCGGTTCACTTTCGCATTCGAGAACCGTTCCTTCAGCGAGGTTGTCGCAGCCTGCCGTGACCACCTTGCCAGGGTGGCCATGCTCGACGTCGTGCCCTTGGCTCAGGGCCGCCTGGCGAGCGTGGGGCTGGACTTGCGCGCTCTGCCGAGCGTGACGGTGGGCAGGCTGTGGTGCTCGCCGGCCAGAGCGAGTCGGACTGCCGCCCACGTGGTCGATGGTAACGACAACATCGTACTGGTGATGCCCGTGGATACGGAGATGGTGATCAGTCGGTCCGGGCAGCCTGATCTGCGCTGTCGACCGGGACAGGCCTATGTCTGGCCTTGCGAAGAGCCAACCGATTTCAGCTTCAGCGAGCAGTGCACGACAGTCAATGTGTCGCTGCCTCGTGCAGCGCTGGCCGCGTCCCATCCGCGCCTGCTCGGGCGGATGACAGAGGTGCTGGACATGGTGGATGCCCGGGAGGTCTGGTTGCTCCGGGACTATGCCACGGTGCTCATCGATGGTGCGGAGCTTTCTGCTGAGGCCGAACATCTTGCCGTCAGTCACCTCGTCGACCTGGCCGGGCTGTTGGAGCCGTCCAGGAGCCTGGTCGACGTGGAGCGTTCGCCTGGGGTGCACGCGGCACGCCTGCGTGCCATCCAGAATGATGCGCTGGCCAACCTCGCTCGACCGCCGTCAGCTGAGGAGATGGCAAGCCGCCATGGGATTTCGTCGCGGCAGCTGCGGGTGCTGTTCGCCGAAGTCGGCAGCAGCTACACCACCTTCATCCTGACCCAGCGCCTTGCACGCGCTGAGCGCATGCTGACCGACCCGCGACTGGCCGGCAAAAGCGTCGCCAGTATCGCCTATGCCTGCGGGTTCAACGACCTTTCCTGGTTCAACCGTACCTTTCGCCGGCACTATGGCCGAACGCCTTCTGAAGTCAGACCGCCGCAAGCGCAGGCTTAGGACAGGAACAGACGGGAACCGTCACCGCCGGCGAGGCCCGGCATCAATGCGCGCGTTCCGAGTTTCACGACGTATCAATCGAGTTCGTAGCCGAGCAGCTGCATGCCTTCCTCGATCTGGTCGGCCAGCATGGGGTGGGCGATCAGGTAGTCTGCCGTGCGCGGGCTCCATGAGTCGCGGGCGTCGATGAGGGTCTGTTCCCACTCTTCAGCAACGTAGTCTCCGCGTCCCAGCCAGAGTAAGGCGACGACCTGCATCTGCTGGTCGGGTTCGAGGTCGCGGATGATGGATCGGAACTCGGCCAGGGAAGCATCAGTCTCCTGTTCGGCGTGAGGCATGTCGGGCCATTCGCCGACGGGACCGCCGCTGGCGTCGGGCAGGGTCATGGCGTCCTGGGCGTGGAACTCCCGCGCCAGCTGGGTCAGGCGCAGAAGGTCGTCGGGAGAAACGGATAGCGTAGCCATCGTCGGTGCTCCTCCATTGCGGCTGCCATCATGACATGACAGCCGGCTTGAGTTCAGCGATCGGAGCCCGGTCCCGGGTTGCGTGGGTCCGGCTTCCCCGCGACTCTCAATGCCGTTCGAGACCTTCGAGTTCTCCGACCTCGCGCCACTGTTCGAGAATGCGGAAGAACTTCAGGGGTCCCTTGCCGTAGCTGCCTTCCAGAATGCCGCGCCGGCTGGGCTGGCCTTCGTTGTTGTAGTAGCCCGGCGTGCAGGAGGCGAGGAAGTCCTCGTTGAAGCGGGAAACGCGCATGATCTCCTCCACCCAGGCGTCCTGCGCGGCTGCCGTGGCCTCGATCACCGTCGTCCCCTCCTGCCGGCAGCGGTCGAGGATCCAGCCGATATGCCGAGCGCGCTCGTCCATGGCGTGGGGGAAATTGGTCGTGAAGGCGCTCTGGGCGTTGGACGAAATGATCAGGTTCGGGAAGCCGTGGACGAACAGGCCGTGCAGGGAGCGCATGCCGTCGGCCCAGGCCTCGCTGAGGGCGAGGCCGTCGCGGCCGGTGACGTCGTAGCCCGCCCGGTGGGTAAAGGCGGTGCCGACCTCGAACCCGGTGGCGAAGATGATGCAGTCGACCTCGAACTCCTCGCCGTTGGCGACCACGCCCCCTTCGGTAATCGCCTCCACGCCGCGCCCGTCCGTGTCGACGAGACGCACGTTGGGGCGATTGAAGGTGTCGAGGTACTCGTCGTGGAAACAGGGCCGCTTGCAGAACTGGCGGTACCAGGGCTTGAGCGCTGCGGCTGTTTGCGGGTCCTTGACGACGGCGTCCACGCGGGCGCGGATCTGGTTCATCTTGCGGAAGTCTGCCAGTTCCATGAGCCGCGGGATCTCCTCGCGAGGGATGTCCGTGCCGCGGAAGTTGGCCATGGAGATCAGGTTGCGGATGATCTCCGTCCAGCCGTCCTTGACGAGATCCTCCTCGACGATGCCGCCGGAGGTGAGGACGTTGAAATTTTCCATGCGTTCGCGCTGCCAGCCCGGGTGCAGCTCTGCTGCCCACTCGGGGTCCGTCGGCCGGTTGTTGCGCAGGTCGATGGAGGAAGGCGTGCGCTGGAACACGTAGAGCTGCTGCGCTGCTGCCCCGAGATGGGGGACGCATTGGACGGCGGTGGCGCCGGTGCCGATGACGGCGACGCGCTTGTCCCTGAGCTTGTCGAGGTTCCCCTCAGGCGAGCCGCCGGTGTAGTCGTAGTCCCAGCGGCTGGTGTGGAAGGTGTGGCCGCGGAACGATTGGATACCGGGGATGCCGGGCAGCTTCGGCCGGTTCAGCGGGCCGTTGGACATGATCACGAAGCGGGCGCGCATGGCGTCGCCGTGGTTGCTGCGGATGATCCAGCGTTGGGCGGTCTCATCCCAGGCCAGGCCAGTTACCGCCGTCTGCAGGCAGGCGTTGCGGTACAGGTCGTAGTGCCGGGCGATGGCCTGGGAGTGGGCGAGGATCTCCGGCGCGAAGGCGTACTTGGCGCTCGGGATGTAGCCGAGTTCCTCGCACAGGGGCAGATAGATGTAGGCCTCCGTGTCGCAGGCGGCGCCCGGGTAGCGGTTCCAGTACCAGGTGCCGCCGAAGTCACCCGCCTCCTCGATGATGCGCAGATCCTCGAAGCCGAGTTCACGCAGCCGCGCGCCGGCGATGAGGCCGCCGAAGCCGCCGCCGATGATGGCGACCTCGACCTCGTCGGTGAGCGGATCGCGCAGGAGCGGCGCATCGACGTAGGGGTCGAAGGAGTAGTGCGCGAAGGCGTCGGCGATGCGCAGATACTGGTCATTGCCGTCCGGCCGCAGGCGCTTGTCGCGCTCGATCCGGTACTTCTCCCGCAGGGCATCCGGATCGAAGGCCTGGGGCTCTGCATGGAGGCCCTCAGCTTCCCCGGGCTGGAACTTCGCGTAGTCGGACATCGGTTTTCCCTAAGCCATGAAAGACTGCAGGGGCGTCGTTTTTCGATCGGCCGCTGCAGCTGCAGAACGCATGTCCGGTCAGCGCCAGCGCGGGCGGCTGCAGGGCTACCCGCAGCAGGAGACCGCACGGGGTCGCCCGCAACCACGGGTCGCACAGCGGTTACGCCGCGGGTGTGGTCTGTGCCGGCTGCGCTCACGGGGACAGACGATCCGATTCTAACCCGAAGGTGGACGGCTTGCCGCGGGCGGCGGCGGGCTCAGGCATCTGCGAAGGGCAGCTCACCCATGGGCATCGGCCCCCCAGTTTGGGGGATGGCCGGCCCGGATTGACTGCGCTTCCATTGCTGCGGTCTGGTTCATCATGGGTGGAGACCGTCATGCCGAAGTTCGTGCGCTCATCAGGGCGCCTCGTCGCGCTACTTGCCGCCATGCTGCTGGTCGCCTGCGGCGGCAGCAGCCGCAACGACCCGATGGATCCACAACCCGACCCGATCGCCACGCAGGAGATCGTCGTCGCGCCGTCCCTGGGGCGGATCAACCGGGGTATCGCCCGTGCCTTCGCACTTAATGGCAATCCCTTGAGTGACGCCGTCACCCTGGGCGATGACGGCACGGCCACCCTTGAGATCCCCGCCACGCATGACGAGCCGCTGATGGTCGAAGTGACCGGCTCCGACGATGCGGATTATTTCGACGAAGCTGCCAACACGACCCTTCCCCTGCCTGCCGACCAGCGCCTGCGGGCGCTGCTGCCCGGGCCCCGGGATGCGGTGGGTGTGTCGATTCTCACGGAGCTGGCGGTGATCCTCGCCGAGGCCAGCGGTGAGGACATCGATCTGGAACTGATCGAGATCGCCAATGAGCGCATACGCGCGGCCCTGGCCGAGGATGTGGAGGACCTGCTGACGCGCCCCGTGATCGTCGACGGAGCCACCACCGCCGGTGACCTGGACGACGATGATGCCGGTCGATTGGCGGCCCGCCTCGGCGCCCTGGCCATGCTGGCCGATGGCGACGCCAGCCCAGCGTTGACCATCCTCAGGCAGCTCACGGAAGACGTTGCGGACGGCACCATCGACGGCGTGGGCCCGCAAGGCGCCATCGATGGCCTGGCCTACAGTCCGGCCACGTTTGCTGCTGATTTCCTGGCTGCGATTCAGGCTTTTGCCGCCGCCTTTGGCACCGAGGAGTTGCAGGCTCGCGCGGCGAGTGCCGCCCCGCGTACGGGCATTGGCCGGGCCATGCGCCCTGGCGCCACGCAGCCCGCTACCGTCAATCCGGACCTCGTCGGGGACTATCTGCTGACGTACTTCGAAGCCACGTCCGGTGGCCCCTTCACCGAGGGCGAGACGGTCATGGTCATTGTCGGTGCCGACAACACCCTGCGGGTCGGCGACCTGCAGCTCGAGAATCCCTTCCACTTCGTGCAGGACGACGGCTTCGTCTTCGAGTCGGAGATCAACTGGCGCGACGAAGCCACCGGGTTCATCTACGCCCTGAGCCTCAACGACACGGGTGTGTTCAACGAAATCAACGTTGGTGACGGCAACCAGATCCAGCAGAACGGCTTCCCGCTCTTCCTCGGCCAGTTGTTCGAGGACGAAGGCGAGATCGGGGACGAAATCGGTGAAACCACCACCGATCCGAATCTGATCGTGCGGGCCAGTTTCGAGGGTCTCGAGCAAGGCAAGCTTCAAGGCCAGGCCGATGGTAGCGGGGACTTTGGCTGGGACGAACAGGCATGGCTGGATCTGGCCTTCGACGTGGATCGGCCGGAGGTCGTGGATACATCGGCGAACCCGTTGATCTACGCATTCTCGGATGGCTCGATGCTGCATGGTGGTGACCGGGCGCTGAGTTTCTTCGCTGGGGGTCAGCAGTCGTCCCCGTCCAGCTCCGGTGGCCGGCCCTTCGAGGGGACTTTCGACGACACCTTCTTCATGGCTTTTCTGGTACGCGTCGACAACATCCCGCCGGGATTCTCAGTGAGTTCGACCCTGGCGCTGCGGCCGAACACCTTCGGCGGCGATACCATCAACGTCGGTATCCGGTTCACAGGTTTCAGTGCTCGCCTGGCCACCGACACCGCCATTCAGATGGATTTCGGACCGGCGGTCGAGGTGGGCGAAACCTATCTGGTGGTCACGCGCCTGGCGAAGGCGGGCGGCAGCACCCGTTTCAATCGCATGGACATCTGGGTCAATCCACCGTCCATGGATGCCCCCCCGGATGAACCGGATCTCACGCTGCAGGAAAGCAGTTCGTCGCAACCGACCCGGCTCGATCAGCTCAGGCTGCAGAACGAAGGACAGCCGACGCAGAGCCTGCTCTACGACGAGATTCGCTTTGCCGGCAGCTGGGCGGGTCTGTTCCAGGAGCCGGAGTTGGGCCTGGAGTGACGTCGTACTCCGATGCCCGCCGCAAGGGCGGGCGTCGAACGCCCTTCAGCGTGGCCAGCGGCCTCAGATGAAGATCGTGCCGCGGGCGTAGTCACGCAGTGCCTTGCGGCGCTTTCGGCTTGCACCGGCGTCACGCTGCCGTCAGCATTCCGCCATCCGCAGCCAGACGGTTGGCATCCTGCCATGGCAGTCATCGCCCTGAACTGGGAACTTGGGGCCGATCTCGGCCATATCGGTCGGCTGATACCGCTCTCACTGCGCCTGCGGGATGACGGCCACAGACCGGTCCTGATCCTGCGCGATCTCAGTCGGGTGGAAACGCTCCTCGCATCCGAGGGGATCGAGTACCTGCAGGCGCCGATCTGGATCCCGCCGCCGCCGCAGGGCCTGCCGCCGGCCCTGAACTTCACGGAAACGTTGTTTCGCTTCGGCTACCTGGAGCCTTCCGGACTGCTGGCCATGGCTCGGGCATGGCGGCATATCTGGGCCTTCGTCCGTCCCGACCTGCTCGTCTATGACCAGGCTCCCACGGCCGTGCTGGCAGCGCGCGGCCTCGGGCTGCCGGACCTCAATCTGAGTCAGTGGTTTGGGACCCAACCTCAGGTGGCGCCGCTGCCTCCCTACAGGTTCTGGAACACGAATGAGGGCGAAGCCCAGCGCCTGCAGGACACGGAGCAGCGCGTCTGCCGCAACGTCAACGCCGTCCTGCAGCGACTTCAAGCGCCAGCCATCCGTCAGGTGTCGGAGCTGTGCGCTGCGGACCGTGTCCTGATTCCCGGCTACCGCCCGCTCGACGCCTACGATCATCGAATTCACGAGCAGTACCTCGGGCCCATCGATTACCTCGATGAAGGCGTCGTCCCTGATTGGCCGGCGGGTGAGGGCCCGAAGGTGTTCGTCTATCTGAAACCGGGGTCCGGTCACTTCGAGAAGATGATGGCGGCGATAGCCGCCAGCAGCGGCCGCTATCTGGTCTTTGCGCCGGGCATCCCGGAACGCCAGCGGTCACAGCTTCGCTCCGAGCGGGTACGGATCAGTTCGAGACCATTCAACGCTCGGTTGGTGAGGGAAAGTGCCTCAGCATTGATCGGGCATGGCGGGGGCATGACCCAAGGCTTTCTGGCCCAGGGGCGTCCGGTGCTGCTGCTGCCGATGCAGATGGAGCAGATGATGACCAGCGTTCGGGTGCAGCAACTCGGGACCGGACTGTTCCTGCCCGCGGATGGTGACCCGGAGGAGCTTCCAGGCATGCTCCAGCGGCTGCTCTGGGACGAGTCCCTCTACCAGGCTGCGGCGGCCCTCGCAGCCGAGATCGTCGATGAAAGTACGCAGGACCCCATGGATGCCGTCGCGGCGGCCTGCGCGGAGCTGCTGGCGGGGCGATGAGGCGGCAGGCTGGCCGGCAGGAGATTTCGAACCGGCTCAGGCCGTCGTGGCTCCCGGGTGCTTGAGTAGAGCAGGTTCGGGCACACTACAGCAGCGATTCGACGAACGGATGATGTCAGGCATGCGAGCCCGCTTGTTGCCGGAGGTCGGCAAGATTGATCTGCGTTCCGAACTCGGGGTATCGGGACTGATCTGTGGCAGCGGCAGTCACCTTTGCGCCGGGTGGCTGAACGTGGACGGCGCACCGCTGCGCAGCGGTGATAAGGTCCTGTCGGCTGCAGGCCGGGTCACGCAGCTGCTGGACGCCAATGCCACGCCGCACTACTACCTGCAGCACGACTGCACGGAGCCGTTTCCGCTGCCGGATGCCAGCGTTGCGCGGGTCCATTCCGAGCACATGATCGAGCACCTGACGCTGGCAGGCGGGATTGCCTGGCTGAAGGAGATGCGGCGGGTGCTGCAGCCAGGTGGCGTGCTGCGGGTCACCACGCCGGATCTGCAGCGTTACGTGGCCGGCTACCTGGATCCGGAGCAGGCGTTCTACCGCGAGCATCAGCAGCATCTGAGCGATGTCCGCATGGAGGGCTACCTGGGGCTCCCTTCCATACCGGAGCGCCGGGCCTGGATGATCAATCAGATCTTCCGCTACTACGGTCACTTGTGGATCTATGATCTCGACGAGTTGGTCCATGCGGCCACGGAAGCGGGCTTCCGTCCGGTGGCGCTGCAGCAGCAGGCGTTCGGGCACAGCCTGGATCCGGCCCTGGCGGCGTTGGACCGCCCCGAGCGTCGCGACGAGACGCTCTACGTCGACATCATCGCCTGAGCCGCGCGCCGGGTTCCTGGCAAGTATCGAGGCACCTGAGCTGTATCGGTGCTCGACTGTTTCCACGGCCATGGGTTCAGCAGCTCTGCCCTGGACCCTGACCGTCATCCTGAGATTCACGAAGGCGATGCCATCGCTAACCTCTATGGGGTTGATTGGGGTCGCCGTCGGCGGCGGGCGCAGGGGTCAGAGGGCTTGCGGTCGTGAACCGCTTTCCAATACAGAAGCCGCAGCGTAATCTCAGGTCAGTGTCCCGTGTTGCAGTCGAACCGAAGGCTGAGGCATGGAGGCCGCTCGTTGCCGCGACACCACGGGCCTCGATTTCAGGAGCAGCATGATGACCGATTTCCAACGAAACGCCACGTCGCGGCGCCAATTCCTCAAGACTTCCGGCACCATGCTGGCGATGATCCCGGTGGTGAACCTGCTCGGCTGTGCTGACGATTCGCCGCCGCCAGCGCCGCAGCCGGCCCGGCCGGCACCACCTGCCCAGCAGCCTCCAGCCGCTGCCCCGGCGCAGCCCAGTCCCGCCGCTGCCATGCCGAAGCTCGAAGAGAGCGATGCCACCGCACGAGCCCTGGGCTATGTGCATGATGCCAACGACGTGGATGCGTCGCAGCAGCCCAGGTTCCAGGACGGTCAGCTCTGCGAGAATTGCGCGCTCTACACGCCCGACAGCTCGGATGAAGCGGACTGGGGTGGTTGCTCGATCTTCCCCGGGAAGCTGGTCAACGCCAAGGGCTGGTGCAACGCCTGGGTGGCAAAACGCTGAGGCCCGTTACGTTCTCGTGACCTCTGCCCCGCCTGCCGGGAGGGTCACGGGGCTGGGTCCCACGGCGCCTGGAACCGGGCATGACCTCGGGCCATTCATCGAACTTGTGACGAAAGTCCGGTCGACATGATTGCGTCGTCAGTGGGGAGGGACGATACTCGACGTGGTTAACGTCGGGTGAACAAACGCTCCGCAACTCCATCTTCACAGTCACTCTGCCCGGGGTCTGTTCGCCGCCGCGGCTACGTGCAGCTGCGCTGACGGAGAACCGGAGAGGGGCTGGCGCCGCCAATCGCAGGTGGTTGTCCAGTGTCCGTTTCCTGCAGTGGGATCTTCGGGGGCACGTCGGTCATGGCTTTGGCACCAGGCTTCAAGCTGCGCAAGCTCAGTCTGAGCATAGCGCTCTGCACTGGCTCAGTTGGCATGTTGGGTCTCGGTCCGGCCATTCCGGCCCTTGCCAACCCCGCTGGCGCGACGGTGGTCCATGGCTCGGCATCCTTCATGCAGGACGGCGGGCTGCTGCAGATCGACAATAGCCCCGGCGCCATCATCAATTGGTCTTCCTTTTCCATCGCCCAGGACGAGATCACCCGCTTCCAGCAGCAGTCCGCCCAGAGCGCGGTGCTCAATCGCGTCACCGGCGGTGAGATCTCCGAGATCTTCGGTCAGCTGACCTCCAACGGCCACGTCTTCCTGATCAACCCCAACGGCATGGTCTTCGGCCAGAACGCCACCATCGACACCGCCGGATTTGTCGCTTCCACCCTCGACATCACGAACCAGGACTTTCTCAACGGCGAGTACCGCTTCGCCGGCGACAGCGGTCGCATCATCAACAACGGTTACCTGACCACCCGATCGGGCAACGTTTACTTCTTCGCTCCGGACATCGAGAACGCCGGCATCATCCACGCCGAGAGTGGTGCGCTGGTGCTGGCGGCCGGCCGCAGCATCCGCATCGGCAGCCTCGACGCGCCGGACATCCAGTTCGAGATCACCGCCCCCGACGACGCCATTATCAATCTCGGTCAGCTGCTCGCCGACCAGGGCTCGATTCATGCCTTCGCCGGCACGCTGCAGCACTCAGGCGCAGTCCGGGCCAGCGGCGCAGCGCTGGCCGAAGACGGCAGCATCATTTTCTATGCCGACGGCGACATCGATCTGCAGGCCGGAAGCACGATCAGCGCATCGGGTGCTCAGGGCGGCGACATTCTGGTGCAGAGCGGGTCGGGCACCGTGCTTGGAGCCGGTGAGATCCTCGCCGAGGGCGCCAGCGGCGACGGCGGCCGCATCCGCCTGCTCGGCGAGCAGGTGGGCCTGCTCGGTCAGGCGCGCGTCAGCGCGGAGGGCAGCGGCGACGGCGGCGAGATCCTCATCGGCGGCAATCTCACGGGCCTCGGGCCGGAGCCCAACGCCAAGGCCGTGTTCATCGGCACCAATACCCGGGTCTCCGCATCCTCCACAGACAGCGGTGACGGCGGCACCATCATCGCCTACGCGGACGACTTGAACCGCAGCTATGGCACCCTGACGGCCCGCGGCGGACCCAACGGCGGCGACGGTGGCTTCATCGAGACATCCGCCGCCTTCATCGAAGTGACGCGAACGCCGGATGCTGGGGCAAGTAAGGGAGCCCCGGGTCGGTGGCTCATCGACCCCGATCTGCTGGTGATCGCGGAGGGTGGTCTGAACGAAGTGACCGAATCGCCTTTCCTGGAAGGGTTCTTCACCGTTGATTTTGGGGCGGGAGCGCCGACTATCCAGAACACCCTGATCGAGGCGGCCATTGACGGCGGAACGTCAGTCTCGCTGCAAACAGCCGGCAACGCCCAGAGCGTCCGCATCGAGGCGCCGCTGACCTTCAACGCCACGGACTCCGGTCTGTTTCTCGAGTTCGACACCAGTTCTGACCCCAACGGCAATATCTTCGTCCTGGCTCCGATCATCAATCTCGGTCCTGAGGCGCTCGACTACTTCTTTCGTACGGAGGGCTTCGTCGACTTCGGTGCAGATGTCGATACCGGTGGTCTGCTGGGGGGTGAAATTGAAATCAGCACCTTTGACCCTTACGGCGGCTATGGTGGCTACGGTGGGCTTGCCTTGGGCGAAGCCAGATTCTCTGGCGACGTCACCCTCAGGGGAAACATTTTCTTCGGCGACACCACCATCGACGGACCCTTCGTGGTGTTGTTCGAGAGCGAGTTCGTCGACCTGAGCTCTCTGACGCTGACCAATGGGTCAGACCTGTCCATCACCGGTAGTCTGTTTCTGGACCCCTTCCTCGGATCCGGTCAGCTTTCGGTGAACGGATCGACTCTGGAGGTTGGCGGCGACGCGAGTTTCCTCAATGGCTCGTTTGTCAATGCCGATGCCATATTCAACGAGGGCGTCGACGCCCTTGATCTTGTCATCAATGCCAGCAACGTCGATTTCCTCGGCGGTCTGGATGCCTTCGATGTCGCCATCAGCAACGGTTCTGCTGTCAGCATGGACGGCTTCAACTTCGTTGAAACGCTGACGGTCGTGGAATCGTCGCTGGTCCTCTTCGAAGAGCTGGCTGCTGTCAGCATTGCTGTTATCGATGGCGAACTGGACGGCGTCCTCGCTGAGGTGGCCGCCGAAAACTTCTTGAGCACCAACTCCAATATTTTCCTCAATGACCTGTTCTTCGAGTTCCTTGCCATCAACGGCGGCGAGTTTTCTTCGGATGGCATGATCTTTGGCCTCGGGGAAGGGGCCTCGACCATCGAAATCGCTGGCGGGGATGTCAGCTTCAACGGCTTCGATGTCGGCACGATCCAGCTCAGTGGCGGCACGCTCTCCATCAACGATGTGGCCAACACTGAGATTTTCGATTTCGAGGCTGGCGTTCTGGGTGGCGAAGGCAGTCTCGCAGTCTTCGACATCTTTTTCTGGTCCAGTGGCACCCTCCGTGAGTCAGTGAACCTTTTCCTGCTCGACAGCAGCAGCGGATTCCTCGAAACATCAGGCACGAAAGCACTGGAGAACGCGGCGCGCCTCGATGTGGAGGGCGCGCTGCTCTGGTTCGAAGGCCCGATCACCATGGCCGATGGTGCCATCATCTCCTTGAACGGCAGCGGCGCCTTCGAGATTGACCTCTCTACCCCGCAGTCACTGGCGAACCTCGGCGGTAGTCCCCTGCTCACCGTCGGTGCCCTGGCGTCCATCAGCGACCAGAGTACGGCGGCCGTGAACATCAACGTGATCACGGACATGGGAGGTACGACCACCGGCGGGGGGGTGGATCTGCTGTTCAGTGCCGGCGGCCTCAGCTTCGGCAGCTTCGAGGTACTCGAGGGCAGCCGCATCAGTTTCGGTGGCGGCGACGGCGGCAGCCACCTGCTCTCGGGGGCCATCAACGGCGACGGCACGATCCGCTTTACGGACACGACAGTCGCGGCCAACCAGATCAACAGCGCCCTGTATGCGCCCTTCGAGACCATTGTCGACAGCGGACGGGTCGACTTCAATTTCATCAGCGAGACCGAGCGCCTGCTGCTGAGCGGCGGCGCCATCGGCGGCAATGGACAGCTGATCGTCACGGACCGCATGGACTGGACCGGGGGCAGCATCGGCGTCACCGGCACGGGCGGCATCCTGACCATTGACGAGCTTGCCGTGCTCGAGATCGCGGGCCCCAATGACAAGTTCTTCAATGGCAATTGGGAACTCAACAATTTCGGCTTTGCGAGTTGGGTTGCCGGCGACATCGTGATGAGTGGAACGCCCGCGCTGGTCAACCGGGGCACGCTGAGCACAGCAGAGGCGAACGGACCTCTGTCGATCCTGTTCAATGGTGGCTTTCCCCTGCTGATTAACGCTCCTTCCGGAACGCTCGAGCTGACGAGTGCCAGTGATTTCCTGACCATCAACGCCGACGTTGAAAGCCTCATCGAAGGGATCGTCCTTGTCGACAACGCCACCGTCCGCTTTGGTCGCGGCGGCGCGCATTTGGCGAACTATTTGATCCAAAGCGGAAGCGTGGAGTTCGCCGGCACTGCCAATCACTCTTGGCAGAACGGTCTCAACTTCACCGGCGGCGGCTTCGTCGAGGTCAGCAGCGGCAACGTTTTCATCAACGCGGGAACGGTGAGTGTCGACAACCTCCTCCTCTCCGGCGGCACGATCGCAGGCAATGGCGATCTGCTGCTGACAGGCGAAATGCAGTGGACCGGTGGTGCCGTCGGCATCTCCGCCAACTCCGGCAGCCTGATCGTCGGGGCTGATGCCGTACTCAACTTGAACGGGGCCGGTGACAAGCTCCTGCGTGGCGACTGGACGCTGGAGAACCTGGGCGAGATCAACTGGTTCGGCGGCAACATGCTCCTGTTCAACAATGCCCAGATCGTCAATGAGGGTGTGTTCACAGCGTTCCTGATAAATGGACAACAATCGCTGGCCGGCGGTGCGGACAATCTGCTCGTGAACTCCACTGGGGGACAGTTTGTCGTCGACTCAGGTGCCGGCAATCTGACCAGCAGCGTTTTCACCCTCAATGACGGAATTATCACGATCAACAACAGCCTCACGCGGCTTCTGAGGGGCTCGACTACGGTCGAAGGGCGCCTCTGGAGGATTGGTGCAGGCAGCACGTTGCGGCTCGAGGACAGCACTCACGTCGCGCAGTCGGGCGTCCGCTTTGAGGGTGCCGGTACGCTTCAGGTTAATCCGGGCGCGGCTCTTGAAGCCGAAGATGTCCTGTTCGTCGACAACCTGCTGTTGAACGGAGGCTTGGTCGGGGGCATCGGCGAGACGCTCATTGAGGGCAGCTTCATCTGGAACTCCGGAACCATTGGCTCAGAGGACGAGTTTGGGGACCTCACTTTGTTGTCCGGCAGCAGCGCGCTGCTGACGACAGCAGGCCTCAAGGTGATCAACGGCGCCTCGCTGCTGTTTGATGTTGGGTCGACTGCGATCTGGGACGGCGGCGAGATTCAGCTCGTCGATTTCGCCCTGCTTCAGGTGCTTGGTGACTTCACTATCCGCACCGACAGCGATATCGCCAGCCCGGATGAAACAGGGTTCTTTGGCAGTCAGGGGGCGGTGACCAAGGACACGACGATCGGCACGACGCGCTTTCTGGTTCCTTTCGCAAACGACGGCAGCCTGACTGCACTGAGTGGAACCATCTCCCTGGAGCGGGACGGGATTCACTTTGGAGACTTCTTTGTGTTGCCGCCGGCGGAGATCCTGTTCATTGGTGACCACCAGCTTTTTGGGGCGTTCGAGAATCTCGGCGACCAGGTTTTCACTGATGCGACGATGACCATCGATGGTCCTTTCTTTGCCGGCAACGTGATCATCCGGGACTTCAGCAACATCACCTTCAACGGCACCTACACCGCGGCCTCCACGTCGATCCTCAACAACAGCACTGCCGAGTTCCTGTTCGCCGCCAGCACTGGCGACCTGACCGTGATGTCAGGCAGCGACATTCAGGGCCCCGGTACGCTCACGGTCACCGGCAACGCCATGATCGACCAGCTCCTGCTGACGCGGCCGGGCGACACGGTTTTCAACAACACCTCGATGCTGGTGGCCAACAACATTTTCGCCGCTGGCCCCGGCCGGCTCAGCCTCAACGGCTCGGCGAACGTCGATGGTTTGGTGCTGGCCGGCACTGAAGTCAGCGTGGGCGGCAACCTGCAGGTCGGGAGCGTTCTCGTTGACAGCGGCGGCGTCTTTACCGGCGCGGGTAACACGCAGGTGACCGGCTTCCTGGATCTCGAGAACAGTGCCGGACTGACGGGTGGCCGCATCGACGGCGCCGGCAACATCTCCGTCCAGGGCGAGTTCCGCTGGGTCGATGGTGTCGTCGCCGGAACCGGCGTGCTCGACATCGCCCCTGGCGGCCGCGTCATCACCAACCCGGGCGCATTGTTGACGGTGCAGGATCGGACGCTGCGCAACCGTTCAGACCTCGGTTTCGAGTTCGTCGACGTGCAACTCGCGCTGAACGGGACCGCCGTGCTCGACAACCAGGGCCGCATGAGCCTCGAAGTCACGCCCGAGACCTTCCTGAACTTCCTTCCCGGTCCCGGCATGGTGCTGAACTCCGGCAGTTTCGAGGTCACGGCCTCCGGCAGCAACGTCATTATCCCGAACCGCTTCGACAACTCCGGCAGCGTCACGCTGAATTCAGGTTTCCTGCGCATGCAGGGAGGCGGCATGCACTCCGGCAGTTTCCTGATGGTTGGCCCGATCGATATCACGACCTCCGGCCGCCTGCGCTTCGGCGGAAACCATGTGCTCAGCGCCGGGAGTGCTCTCCTGGGGGGGAGCTTCGGGGTGGATAACGGGACTACGACCATCAACGGCACCATCGATCTCGACGCCATGTTCGTGACGGCCGGCAACGCCGCCGCACCGGGTCGCCTGATCATCAACAGCGACGCCGACTTGCTGCAGTTCTCGCTCATCGACGGCAACCCGCAGGATGACCTGGTACCGATGCTCAGTGGTTCGGGCAACATCTCGGTCGCGAACGCGTTTTTCTGGGACAGCGGCACCATCGGCGGCACCGGCAGCTTCGTCATCGCCGACACGGCACAGGTGAGCCAGTTCGGTCTCAGCGAGTCGCGGCCCGTGGGCACGCCTATTCCCCTGCTGACCCTTTCCGGCCGTACCTTCAGCACCGCCATTTCGGATGCCCTCCTCGATCGCGGTCGCCTGCAGATCGTCAACGGCGGTGTGTTCGAGAACAGCGGTGGCTTCACCTTCGGAACGGCCGGGGGCTCGCCATTCACCATTGAAGGCGGCACCGGCGGCATCTTCCGCAATACCGGCACGTTGACCGGTGCGTCTGGCCTGATCTTCGGTACGACCACGCAGAACTCCGGGACCCTTCAAGTTCCGAACCTCAGCCTGGCTACGGGCATGACGCTGACCCAGAACGGCGGCAGCATCACGACCCCGGGGACCTTCGACGTGCGCGGGACGCTGACGCAGCAGGCCGGAACCCTCTCTGCCGGTACCATTCAGTTCCCTGCCGGGGGCAGTGCCATGCTCAGCGGCACGCTCACCGCCAATGCGGCGGCCATCAGTGGCGGCAGCCTCGGCATCGGCGGCACGGCGAACATCGGCATGCTCGGTCTGTCCGCGGGCAACCTCGGCGGCCCGGGGGTGATCAATGTGTCGAACCGTGTCGACTGGATCGGCGGCGCCATCAACGGCGTCGGCACGCTGAACCTCGGTAGCGCCAGTACCGGCACCATCAGCGGCGCCGGCCGGACCCTCACAGGATTCACGCTCAACAATGCCGGGACCCTGGCGCTCGGCAGCAATCTGGCGCTCGCCGGAGGTGCGACCCTGCGCAACACTGGCACGCTCAACATTGCCGGAGCCGGAGGTGCGGGCGTGACCCTCAGTGGCTCGGCGGCGGAGACCCTCGACAACGGTGGCAGCCTCGTGGCCTCGACGCCACTCACTCTGGGCGTCAGGACCGTCACCGGGGGTGGGTTCACCGCGCCGACCCTAACGCTCTCGGCCAATACCCCCATGTCGGTCATCGGCGGCAGCATGAATGTGGCCGGCACTTTCGCCGTGGCCGGCGACCTCATGCTGCTCGGCGGCTCCCTGGCGGCGACGACCACGAACGTGACCGGCAGCATCGGCGGCATCGGTACGGTCACCGGCAACCTGAACAATTCGGGCATCCTCAGTCCGGGCACCTCGCCGGGTGAGTTCACCATCGACGGCAACTTCACCCAGAGCGATCTCGGGACGCTGGTCATCGAATTCGACGGTGACGTGTCTGAGCCTGGCGTCGACTTCGATCTGTTGACGATCACGGGCAGCGCCAGCTTCGACGGCACGCTGGAACTGATCGCGCTCGAGGGCTTCTCGGGCACCTTTGGCACCAGCTTCCAGCCCATCACCTACGCCAGCGCGACAGGGGGCTTCGCCCGCATCGTGCAGCCTGGCGAGGGCATTCAGTTCACGCCCATGTTCGGCCCGAACGGCCTGACTGCGGAAGTCACCGCAGCGCTGAATCCGGACGGCACGGCCAACATCGACACAGACAATCCGCCGATTCCCATCGATCGGGAGCAGGCGGAGCTGTTCGCTGATGCCGTGGCCCGCAGCCGCGGCACCACCCAGGAAAAGATCGAAACCACGAACACGACCGTGACCCTCAGCAACGAGCAGCAGCAGGTGGAAGAGGAGTGTGCGGAACACCTCGACCGGCCCGATGCCACCGGCGACAGTACCGGCCAGGGCGTCGGCTGCAGGAGCATGTGAGATGAGCCGATTCCTGCAGGAAAGCCTCCGTCCCCTCGCGCTGAGCGGTCTGCTGCTTGCCGCCCCGGCTCTACTGGCGCAGGACCCCAGTGGTGGTGACGTGGTCTATTTCACCGTCGACCGTCTTGTCGTCACCGGTGACAATCCACTGTCTGCTGCGGAAACCGACGCACTGCTGGCACCTTATCTGGGGGAGCAGGCGGGCCTGCTCGGTCTGCAGAACGCGGCCGATGTCCTCGAACAGGCCATGCGCGCCCGCGGCTACAACTTCTATCAGGTGGTGATTCCTCCCCAGCGGGGCCGACGCGAGTTCGAACTCCGTGTCCTGCAGTTCGTGGTCGGTGACATCAACGTCGAAGGCAACACGCACTTCGATGCTGACAACATTCGCGCCATGGTGCCCTCGCTGGCCAGCGGTGAGACGCCCGACAGCCGGCGTCTCACGCGCGACCTGCAGCGCGCCAACCGCCACCCGTCCAAGCGTCTGGCGCTCACCATGCGCCGCAGTGAGCTGCCGGACGCCGTGGATACCCTGGTGACCGTGCGTGACGAAAGCCCACACACGGTGTTCCTGTCGCTGAACAACCGCGGCTCCCGGGACAGCGGCAAGGAACGGCTCACGGCAGGCTATCAGTACAGCAATCTGTTCGGGCTCGATCAGGTGCTGACGGCCAGCTACACGACCTCACCGGGGAACTGGTCCGACGTGGCCCAGTACGGCCTCACCTGGAAGATTCCGTTCAACACCATCGCCACGGATCTGACCTTGATCGGCAGCTATTCGGACGTGGACTCAGGCCTCGTCGCCGACTTCTTCGACGTCACCGGCCAGGGTACCGTCGTCGGGGCCGTGGTCGAACACACGCTGCTCAACCGGGGCCGTTACGGCCATCGCATTGGCGCCTCGCTGTTCGACAAGCAGTTCGACAACGATGTGAACTTCCTCGGCCAGCAGATCGGTGCCGATGTCCGGTCACGGCCGGTGACCCTGCGCTACGACGGTGAATGGCTGCGTGACGATGGCAACTTCGGTTTCCATGTGGCGTGGCTCAGGAATGTGACCGCCGGCAGTAACAACTCGTCAGCGGCCTACACGGCGGCGCGGGCGGGCGCCAAACCCGGCTGGGACGCCTGGCAGGCCGGCGCCTTCATGGATCTGCGGGTCGGACAGGGCTGGTTGCTGCGCGCGCGTCTTTCCGGACAGTACGCGGGCGAGCCGCTGATCGCCGGTGAACAGTTCGGCCTTGGCGGTGCAGATTCCGTACGCGGCTTCCTGCCGCGGGAGGCATCCGCCGACGATGGCATTGCCGGCACCGTGGAGTTGTGGATTCCGCCGCCGAGCGCGACGCTGCAGGTGCTGGGCTTCGTCGACGTCGCCCGCGGCTGGCGCGATCAGGTCCTGGTCGGCGAGGACGACAAGCCTTCGCTTGCCAGCGCTGGCGTGGCCATGCGTTGGCAGCCCATCCGATGGCTGCGGGTCAATCTGGATTGGGGCTACGTCCTCGATGGTGTCGGCCGCGTCGAGAGCGGCGACCACCGGGTCCATTTCAATCTGACCGCGGTGCTCTGACGCCATGAACGCAGACAACCTCATGTTCGCACCACGGATGCTGGCCTGCTGGGCGCTGCTCGCCATCGGTCTGCTGCTGCTCGTTCCCGACGCCAGGGCGGACGATGCCATCGCGGGACGCGTCCTGCTCAGTATCGGCACGCCGACTGCGGTCGGCGCGGATGGCAGGGAGCGAGCGGTGCAACGTGGTGCTGCAGTGCGGCGTGGCGACACCCTGCGGACCGGTCCGAGCGATCGTGTACAGATCCGCTTCACCGACGGCTCGCGGCTGGCGATGCGTCCGGATTCCGAGATTTCGGTGGATGACTATGCCTTTTCCGAAACTGCGGCACCCACCGAGGCCCGGGTTAGCATGAGCCTGAACCGGGGTGGCTTCCGGACCATCACCGGGGGCGTCGCCGAACGCAATCCGGCCAGCTATCGGGTGCAGACGCCGTTCGCCGTCATCGGCGTGCGCGGAACCGACTGGTCGGCGGTGATCGATGATCTCGGCGAGGGGGACAACCTGATCCTCGGGGTGAACGAGGGGGGAATCTTTGCTGAGAACGACGGCGGGTCCATCGATCTTGGCGACGGTGCCGACTTCGATTTCGCGGTGGTCCGCTCCTTCGCCGAATTGCCGGAAGGACTGCCGTCCATGCCACCGGTGCTCCAGACGATGCTGCAGACGCCCATGCCGGACGGGGATGACGCGGCGGCCGGCCCGGACGGTGATCCGGAGATCATCATCGGCGTCGAGGGCGACGATGAAGGCGATACGGATGGTGCGGTGGTCATGCTGTTGACTGCAGACAGCAGCGACGAGGACGCGCCGGTGTTTGAAATCAGGCAGCGCTGTCTTTAGCCGACCCCAACACCGGGCTGCTTTATCCTGCCGCCGACTTCAACCTCAGGACGTCAAATTTCATCCCGGCGAGGGGAAGTGATCAGCCGAAGCCCAGCGCTAGGCGCTGCATTGCGTCGAGATCCCCGCAGGCGGAGGGCAGGGCGGGAAGCTGCAACTTGTAGCGGGTCTCCGTGGGAGCGTCCAACGGCATGTAATGGAAGGTGAGCACGAGCCGATCGTGCGTATTGCCACGGCTGCCGTAGTGAAGGCAGCGCGAGCTGTCCAGGATGACGCCACTGCCCTCTGGTCCGAGCACCCGTTCGACGTCGCGAATGGCGCCGCTGCCTTCCACCGCCGCATCGCTGATGCGGCCACTGTTGTGGCCGAGTGCCGTTCTCGCTTGCTGCGATCGCTGCGCGGGAATGTAATGCAGCGGTCCCTGCTCGGCGGTCACCTCCAGACAGTTCAGTTGAACCTTGACCTGCCGGGGCGCGAGTTCGTCGATGTGCCAGGCCTGACTGGATTTGGACGACTCATTGGGCGGTGTCCACCACAGCGCCATGCCTTCCACGATGGGCACGGTACCGAGGTAGCGGCTCGCTGCGTCCAGGAGCGGGCGGGCCACGGCGAAACGCAGCAGGTCCGGATGCTGGGCGAACTCGTTGCCCGCCACCAACGACAGCAGGAAGGGCTTGTTGCGGTTGCGCTGCAGAAGGGCTTCTCCCTCGCCTCGCGCGCGAAATGCTGCGTAGAGTTCGGCGCAGCGTTGTGCCGTTTCGATGGCACCGGGAAGCTCAGCGGGGAGAAACTGCCGGCAGGCCCGATCCTCGTCCAGGGCGATGGCTTCCGGAGCCGGCTCGGGCAGAGCCTTCGCCAGCGCGGCGCGCTGGGCGATCTGTTCGCGGACGGTCAGGCGTTTGGCTGCGCTGAGCACCGTGTGCAGCCAGGGTCGCGGCAGAGCAAGGAGCTGCAGCCCCCGGTAGATGGGTCTGGCGTTGAAGGGCCGGCGTGGCACTGAGGATGAAGTTGTCGTAGTCATTACATGCACCGCACGAGTGTCGGAGCCGGAGGGGCAGGGTACAGCGCTGCGCCCCGGCAACTCCAGAGCTTGCCAGGAGCCTGCTTGCGGCCTGCTTCGAGGACGACACGGCCCAGCAGTCGCCCCCTCGTCCTGCATCGACATCTCAGTCCGCTGCCAGTTCGAAGGCACTTTCGGCGAAGGGCCGGACCTTGACGCCATCGAAGCGCTGCAGCAGTTCGCCGAACCGCGCCACGGCGTTCTCCACCTCGGCAATCTCCACGTCCGGGAAGATGCGGGCGCGGTACTTGGGATGCTGTTTGCTCAAGGGCAGCACTTCGAGTGCTTTGCGGGTGGCGCGGCGGGCCCCGGCGTGGATCACTGCACCGGCCCGGGCCACCGGGTCGACCGCTGGTGGAGGTGCCGCTGCCACAGGCTCCAGGGCATCGAGGATGCGCTCGCAGGCCATGGGGCCGTCCACTGAGGCAATGTGCCGGCGGATCCTGTTCCGGCGGCAGGCCAGCAGGGCGTCGAATTCGCAGCGCTGGCCGGCACGGACCTTCTCGACGGCGGTGAACAGGCTGTCGCAGTCGAAGGCCTGCACGCTCAGGGAATTGGGCAAGTCGAAATCGAAGTCCTCGGACACCACGGGCCGATAGGCAATGGCCGGTCGGTCGAGGAGATAGCTCTCCACCGCTGTGGTACAGCCGTTGTGCACCGTCGCCATGGCGGCCTGCAGCCAGGCTGCGATATTGCCCCGGTGGACGACCTGGACATGGCTGTGCTCGGCCGCAATGCGGTGCCAGAGATCCGCGTTCTCCGAAGGATGGGGGCGGATCACGATGGGCAGATCCGGAAAGCACCGCGCCAGTTCCGGGACCATGCGCTGGAAGTGTTCGAACAGTGCCGCCTTGTGGGCCGCCAGCCCGATGCGGGGGTCCTCGGCCGTCGTCACAGCGGCGCCGCCGTCGCGCAGCAGCCGCTGCTGGCGGTTCTGCTGGTCGAAGAAATGGTTCAAACGGGAAAAATTGGTATTGATGAGCAGGAAATCACCGAATTCCTCTCGCAGTGCCTGGGCCTCCGCGGAGAAAAAGCCGCGCAGCTCCGGGCGCAGGAGGTCGGTTCGGGGATTGCCGGTAATGGCGAGGTCGGGCCCGCCAAAGCTTGGGTGGGCACTCAGGGCGGCGGCGTTTTCCTCGCCCCAGGTCAGCAGCAGCTGGGGCATGTTGAGGGTCACATCGCCGATCTTGGTGAGGCGATAGAGATCAGGGTTGGCATAGACCAGACCCTCTTCGTCCCAGGCCGTCAGGCGATGCCCCAGGTTGCAGACGATGCGGTAGAAGTGGGCATTGCGGTAGGTCAGGCTTTTGCCCACATACGTGCCTAGGGGAATCTGTGCCGCCTGAAAGTCCAGGCTGCGTTTGGAGCCGACGAAGACGCGCCAGCCGCGCTCCGCCGCATGGCAGGCAAGGAGCAATTTGGCGTCGAATTCACGTACCCGCGTCTCGCAGGGGAGGATGAGCGATGGGTTCGAGTTCATTGCGGCCTCAGTCGCTCGTGCTGCCGTAACCGAGGCGGGTGTCGAGATGATCCGTCATGTACTGCTCCATGGCCTGAACCTGGCCCTCGTCGAAATAGTCGCGATAGCCACCGACCTTGGCCCGCCGCACCTTGTAGGAGTCCGGGTCATCGGGGTCACGGGCTGCGAGACGTGAGTTGTGGTAGAAGTTCTCCTTCTCCTTGCGTTTCATGGCATCGAAGCGGCATTGCTCCACGGCGCGCTCGATCTGACCTGATTCGAAGGGCGAGTCGATGTGAGCGACCACTCGGGCCAGTTCCCCCTCGGGGTCGGCGCGCATGTCCTCGTAGCGCACCGTGATCGCCCGGGGCAGATCGCGTATCCGCGCAGCCACGGCATTCATGTAGTCGATGATCACCGGCAGGCCCACGGGTCCACGCATGACGAAGTCGAACATCGGTGCTTCCGTGTCGACACCCCACATCTCGCGCTTGTAGGCGCTCGCCCGGCGGGTGGACTGGAAGTATTCAGACACCGCCACGTCGCAAGGGTTTCGGATCAGGAACACCAGTGGCTTGTCTTCCTGCCAGAGCTCATGTCCGGATGTCCCGAAGGCCGCCGCCAGGGCGTGGCCGTGGGCGAAGGAGACCTTGGGAACCCGGCGGTCGAGGCGATGGAGATTGTCGAACTCCAGCAGCATGTTGTCGGGCAGGCCGTAGCGCTCGTGGTAGCAGGCGGAGATCATGGCCCGCAGCCAGGTTCGGCCACTCTTGGCCCGCGACAGGATCACCGCATCCGCGCGTCGGCAGCGGCCGAGTTCGATACCGCTGCGACCTTTCAGGCGCAGCCGCTTGCGCGTGCTCTTGGGAAGGGGGGCCGTGGCGAGCCAGATGCCCGCCTTGAGCAGCTTTTCACGGTTCATGGCCGGATCCTCATTCGTCAATGACACACCCGCCTTGGCCACCGAGTTGCGCAGAGTCGGCATCTGGCCCCTGCAGGGCTGCGCCGACGCATCGAAGTGGGGGCAGGGCGGATGCTCCGAAACCTGCTTCGCCACCAATATCCCGCACGGACAGATTGGTGGGTCCTGCTCATGTCGGTCGAGAGATTGCCCATCGGTCCCGCGGTGGTCAAATGCGGGGCCCTGCAGCCGGAAGCCCGGGCGCGGCCGGCCATGAAGTTGCCCTCGAATGGGCCTCACGGCATGCTCGGGCTCCGGGAAACTGCCCTGGCGGCGCCCCCCCGTCGGGCCGGATCTGTTGAGCTGGCGGGCGCGCTGTTGAGCAAAGGAGAGAGCAATAATGAAGACGTTCCGATGGGCTGTGCCGGGTGTGGGGCTGCTGCTGTCGATGGCGGCGGTCTCCCATCCCCCCACGATGGACAGGGAGGCGTTTTTCGAGGCGTTCGGCTGGGATCCGCAGCAGGCCGAGATCACGGTGGAGACACTGGCAGAGGGCCGCCATGTCCTGTTCGGTCTCGGGGGCAACATCCTCGCGAGCATCGGTGAGCAGGGCACGCTGCTGGTGGATAATCAGATTCCTGAGATCCGCAGCCAGATCGATGCCGCCCTGGCCGAACTCGGCAGCGCCCGGGTGGACTTCACCATCAACACCCATTGGCACTTCGATCACGCTGACGGCAATCTGTCCTACGGGCCTGACGGCACCTGGCTGATCGCCCATGAGGAATCGCGGCGCATGCTCACCGGTGACCGCATCATCAACATGGTCGGCATGGCCTATGAGCAGGCGGCCTATCCCACCGAGGCGCTGCCAGTCATCACCTTCGACGACCGCATGCAGCTGCATTTCAACGGCGAGCGCATCGACCTCATCCACGCCGGCCCGGCTCACACCACCGGCGACACGGCGGTGATCTTCCGCGGCCATGGCATCGTCCACATGGGCGACGTTTTCGTAAAGGGGATGTGGCCCTTCATTGACTTCGACTCCGGCGGTGATCTCGACGGCATGATCCGCTTCGTGCGTGCCGTACTCGAGGAGATCGATGATGACGCCATCGTCGTTCCGGGGCACGGGCCGGTGGCTGATCGGGCGGCGATGGTGGCCTATGTGCAACGGTTGGAGACGGTGCGCGGGCGCATCGCCGAGCTGGTCGACGCAGGGGCGGACCTCGACGCCGTGATGGCCGCAGAGCCCACCGCCGGGATCGAGGGCATGGAGGGCGATCCCACGCTGTTCGTCAATCGCGCCTATCACAGCCTACGGCGGTCCGCCGAGTAACGAGGGTGAGATCGCGGTTGCCTGGGGTGGGTCACAGCGGAGGTGTCCATGGGGTCAGTCGTCGTTGCGCTGCTGCTGCTCGCCTCAGGAGCTGAGCCCGAGTCGGTGGATCAGGTCGTCGCCGTCAGCGATTTCGCGGGCGAGGGGCTGAGTGGCTGGCAGGTGCAACGATTCGCGGATGAAACGGACTACCGCGTCGTGGAGCAGGCTGGATGTCCGGCGCTGCATGCCAAGGCGAGGGGGACCGCTTCGGGTTGGTATCGCGAGGTGGACGTCGATCTCGAGGCGACGCCCGTCCTCGAGTGGTCGTGGCTGGTGGAAGAGCCGCTGGTCAGCCCGGATCCGCGCAGCAGGGCCGGGGATGACTATGCGGCACGGGTCTACGTGGTGTTTCCCCACCGCTTCGCCTTCTGGCGCACCACGACGCTCAACTACGTCTGGGCTGACGGCAACGTGGAGCCTGGCAGCCACTGGCCCAATCCCTACACCAGCAACGCGCACATGCTTGCCCTGCGCTCAGGGCCGGCGGCAGGGTGGGTCACCGAAGCACGGGATGTCCGCGCCGACTACGAGCGGCTGTTCGGGCGTCCACCACCTGCCGGACGCATGGCCGTTGCGATCATGACCGATGCCGACGACACCAACAGCAGGGCAGAGGCCTGGTACGGTGATCTGCGCTTCCGCTCGGGCTCCCCTGATGCTGCTGTGGGCGGGACCGGGTGCGTTGCGCAGGAGCCCGGGGGCGCCGCGAGCGGTCAGATCCGGTAGCGCAGCACCGCGGCCAGTGAGCCTTCGTTCGGGATGTCGGCCCGGCGCTCGCCGATGACCTTGCCGCCAGCGGCCAGGGTGCGGCCGGCGATTTCGTCGACGATGCCGTAGTTGTCGGCGCTGGCCTCATCGGCAAAGGTCACGGCGCCCGACTCCTCGTCGATCCTGCCGATGACGACTTCATCAATGTCCACCACCAGCGTGTCGATGGCCCCGAAGGTGGCGGCGCGGGCGGCCATGGCCACGTCGGAGGTCGCGCGCCCGTCGTTCTCGCGCTCCCGGTACAGGGTCTTGAAGGCTGCGATGGACTTGGCGTGGCGCTGATCGAGGATGGGGCGGGCAGACGCTGCCAGTTCATGCTCAGAGATGCGTACCGGACTGGTCTCAATGGCCTGGGAGGCAAACTCCGGATAGGTGTTGACCGAGCGATAGATGGACAGCAGCGGTTCTGCAGCTGCCAGAATCAGGGGCTCATGACGGCCCGCGAGCACCGGGCGCAGGGCCGCATCGACCTTGCGGCAGAACTTGCGCAGGTAGACCTTCTGGCCCTCGCTGCCGTGCTGGCGGCCGGATGAGTGGGAGCGGGTGTTGACCGTCGCGGTCCCCACCGCCGTCGCGGCATCCTTGGGCATGCCGGGTACCCTGACCTCGGCGGCCGGCATGTCGCTGAACACTTCGATCAGACGAACCTCGTTCTCGGCCAGGGCGAGGACGAAGGCATGCTGCTGGACACTGACGGCGCGCAGCAGCGGCTTGAGATGAAAGCGGTCGGAGACCTGCACCATGGGGGTCAGCTTGTTCGGCAGGCGGTAGCTGCGATGGAAGTCCGGAGTGGCGAAGATGGCCAGGCTGTTGGCCTGATACTTCCAGAAGTCCTCGTCCTGGGACACCTCTTCGAGTTGCTCGACGATTGCCCAGCGTTCGCGCTTGTCGACCCCGGCGGATTCCAGCTGACTGTCGGCTTCCTTGATCAGATTGGACAGCGCGATCTCGGCTTCGCCGATGTGCTGGGTCTGGGGCGTGGTGGCCAGATAGACGGAAACACTGGCTCGATGGCGCTGTGCAACCAGGGTCTGGATTTCGGGCAGGGTCGGGATGTCGACGTGAAGCATGCAGGGTCTTCCTTTAATGATTGGGCAATGATTGGGTGGCGGCTGGTCCATCGTTCCGGTCGCGGCCCGCTCCGGGCGCTCGAGTGATGGCGGTGCTTCGGACCGGAGGACGGTAGATCCTACTATGCACTGTTCCGGGCACGTCCGCTGCGCGGCAGGCAGCATTGGTCCCCTGGCCTGGGCAGGTCCGGCCGGACGCGGCTCGGCCGGACGCGGCCCGGCCGGATTCCAGGGGTCAGGGAGCGATTTTCTCGCTCGAGCGGTCATGAGACCATGACTCAGCGTTGTGCAGGCGACCGTGGAGCTCCTGATGCGTCATCTTCTGGGCAACCGAGGGTCGAGTTCTGAATCCGGGCAGGGGGCGCAATAATGATGCAGGAGACCAAGCGGGTGATCTTCGATACCGACATCGGCATCGACGACGCCATGGCGCTGCTGTTCCTGCACTACAGTCCCTTGGTGGAGCTGGTCGCCATCACGACGGTGATGGGCAACGCCAGCATCGAAGACACGACCCTCAACGCGCTCTACGTCAGGGCGCGGTTCGGGATCGACGCCCCGGTCTATCGGGGTGCGGGCGCGCCCCGTGGGCCGGCCCTCGGTGAAGGCTATCCAGATTTCGTTCACGGCCGGAACGGATTGGGGGACATTGCTCGGTCCGTGCCGGACGCTGGTCTGAGTCCGCTTTCGGCAGCGGAGGCCATGGTCGCGCTGGCACAGGATCATCCCGGTGAGCTGTCCCTGGTGGCCGTGGGGCGGCTCACGAACGTCGCCATGGCCCTCGACCTGTGTCCCGAGTTCCCGCAGCTGATCAAGGAAGTGGTGGTCATGGGTGGCGTATTCGCCTTTGCGGGGCAGGGCGGCAACGTGTCGCCAGTGGCAGAGGCCAATATCGGCGGCGATCCCGCCGCAGCGGACCGGGTGTTCAGCAGCGGGATGCGCACCACCATCGTGGGCCTCGACGTCACCCACGCCACACAGATGGACGAGGCGTTCATTGCCGCGCTGCGGGAGCGTGCGGGTGATGCGGGGGACTTCATCCACGAGACGACACGCTGTTACTTCGACTTCCACGAGCGCAGCACGGGAGATCGGATCTGTCCCATACACGATTCGAGCGCGGTGGCCTGTCTGCTGCGGCCGGAGCTCTATCAGACCCGTTCCCTGGCTGTGCGCGTGGTCACCGACGGTATTGCCAAGGGACAGACCATAGCGGGTGCAGCAGATGCGCCCTACCTAGTGGACGCCTGGCGCGACGTGCCCCCTTGCAAGGTCTGCTCCGGGGTCGATGGCGACGCGGTCCGGCAGCTCTATCTGGAGACCTTGAGTCGCGCAGGCTGACCTCGGTGGACGAGTTGCGGAACGAACGTTGCCGCTACTGCCGATTCAGCTCGGCGATGCGCTCGGCCAGATAGCTGCCTGCGGTGTAGCGGTCGGACAGTACGGTGTCGAGGCGGGGGGCCATGAAGTAGGGAATGGAGTAGCGCGAGACGTTGCTGCCGTCGTCATCCGGGTTGACCACGCGATGGGTGGTCGAGGGGAAGTGGCCACCGGTGGCCTCGCTGAGCATGTCGCCGGCGTTGATGATCAGGTCCCCGCGATGACCTGCGAGATCCAGCCATCGTCCCTGGCTGTCCATGACCTGCAATCCGGGTTGCTCCGCCACCGGCAACAGGGTGATGAGGTTGATGTCCTCATGGGGGGCGGCGCGGATCGCGAGCTCGGGTTCCACGCCCTGCAGCGGCGGGTAGTGCAGCACCCGCAGCAGGCTCACTTCCCGCGACAGGATTTCGCTCAGGCGCCCTGGCAGCCGCGCCACGATCTGATCCGGCATGTTGTCCTGCAGCCAGTCGAGCAGTCTGACTCCCACCCTGAAAACGTCGTTGAGGTAGGCCAGCGTGTCGTCGGCCAGATGCGGGGGCAGCAGTTCATCGGGAAAGACGTGATAGAACTCCTTGATGTCGCGGGAGGGGTGGCCGACCGCGGTCTCGGAGACATCCGGTGGGACGTAGCCCACGGTGTTGTCGCCATGTTTCGTCGGCCGCATCAGATAGCGGTGTTTCTCCTCACTGGAGAAGAACTCGGCCCACTGGCGGTAGAGCCTGCCCAGGAGATCGGCGCTGAGCGGATGCCCGCGGATGATGGCGAAGCCGGTGTCCTTCAGCGATTGGACCAGGTCTGCACCGGCCGCTGGCGCCCTGAAATCGATGGTCTGGACGTTCACCTCATCCCTCGCGTGCGATGGGCCCTTCCGGCGCCCTGCCGGGCAGTGCCTCAGTCTCTGCATGCTGCAGTGTGCCTGTCCGTCCCGCTGCGATCAGCAGACCGATGAGGAGCAGATAGCAGAAGGAGGAGAACTGCAGCACGGCCAGAGGACTGCCCCACTCGACGATGCGGCTGCTGAGCCAGGGGCTGACGGACGTGCCGAGGGTGGCCCCGAGCAGGAGCCCGGACACCAGTCTGGGCGTGGGGGTTCTCACCATCATGGTGCCGAAGGAGATGATGATCTTCAGCAGGCCGAGATTGGCAAAGCCCCAGACAAAGGCGAACAGGATCAGGCCGTTGATCTGGGTGTGCAGCCACAGCGGCAGCGAACATAGAAAGGTTGCCGTGGCGCCGATCAGGACCAGACGCGGCACACCCACCTTCAGCACCCACCAGGCGACGAACAGCTGGGCCACCAGCATCCCCGACCAGAACTGCCCGACCACTTCACCGGCCCGTTGTCGGGGGATGTCCAGGGCCGTTTCCAAGTGGTTGGGCAACCACCAGAGCATGGAGTACTGGGCCATGGTGTAGAGAAAGAGGGCCGCGATGCACAGCCATACGGCAGCAGGCCAATGCTCGAATGGGGCTGCAGTCCTGTCGCCGGCGGGCGGGCGCTTGGGAGCTGCGGGGAAAGTGGACCAGACGCTGAGCAGGACCACCATGCACGCGATGCCGGCGACCAGCTGATAGGTTCCGGACCACTGCACTTCACGCGCCACCAGGAAGATCGCGACCCAGGAGCAGACGATGCCCGCGACGCTGAAGCTGGCGTCGGTCACCACCAGCATGGACGCACGGCGTTCGGCAGCGTACTCGCTGGCAATGATGCTGGCAGCGGCGGCGAGGCCGATGCCGCAGCAGAGACCCACCAGCCCCAGTGCGGCACGAACCAGAAGCAGATCATCTGCCATGCCCAGCAGCAGAAGGCTGGCGGCTATCGTCAGGTACAGAGCCAGCATGATGCGCTTGAGGCTGAACCAGTCGAACACCAGCAATGCGGTAATCGAGCCGGCGAGGATGCCGAAGGTGAGCCAGCTGAACAAGGCGCTGATCTCAGTTACCGGGCGATCGAAGTGCTCAGCCATAGGCTGAAGGATGATGCCGATGGGCGCCAGCATGCCGGACATGACGAAGTAGGCGAGGAAACTGGCCAGGGTAATTCGGTAGCGATTCGTCACTGACGGTTCCACACGGCTTGGCATGTGGCAACATAACAGAGGGTTATCATTCCTAACAGAGTCGGGAGTCTTTCTGTGTCGCTACCTTCGAATTTCGATCTGGCTATTACCGGTGGGCATCTTGTGACCATGGCTGAGCCGGCTGAGATCGAACAGGGGAGTGTGCTGATCTCGGGCAACCGCATTGCGGCCATGGGCGCCGATACCGACCTTCCGGATTGGACTGCAGACAGGGTGTTGCATGTCCCCGGGATGGTCGTCATGCCGGGTTTCGTCAACTGCCACACCCACATTGCTTCCAACATTCTGTTGCGGGGGCTGAACGAGGATGTGCAGCTGTTCGAGTGGCTGAGCACCATGTGGAAGCTCAAGCGCAACTTCGATCCGGAAACGCTGCGTCTTGCGAGTCTGGTCGGGCTGGCGGAGATGGCCCTGGCCGGAATCACCGCCTTCAACGAGCACTTCGATGCCTATTCGGTGACGCCCGAGGTGACCGCCCTCGGCGAGATCCCCCTGCGTGCCACCCTCGGCTACGGCTTTGCGGACGTCGGTCTTTATGCATCCATCGCCGACTGGTCCTACGGGGCGCTGGCGAGGTTCGGCGACATCGTCGACGCGCACCACGGTGCGCTGGACGGACGCCTGCGGGTGGCCCTGTCTCCCCATGCGACCTACTCCTGCACCGAGCGGCTGTGGCGATGTTGCGACGAGGTGGCGCGAACCCATGGACTGTCGGTCCATACCCACCTTTCGGAGGGCGAACAGGAACTGCGCTTCGTGGACGATCATTACGGACAGAGTCCGACGGCCTGGCTGGCGTCCCTCGGTGTCCTGGGCAGCCACGTGACCGCGGCCCACTGCTCCATGCTCACGGCAGCGGACATCCGCCAGCTTGCGGATCTCGGTGTGAGAATTGCCCACTGCCCGGTGAGCAATGCCAAGCTGTGTTCGGGAACCATGCCCATGAAGGCCGTGCTGGAGGCAGGCATTACCGTGGGCCTCGCCACGGACGGACCGGCGAGCCACAACACGCTGGACATGTTCCAGGAGATGAAGTTCTGTGCCATCACCCACAAGAACGCCAACCTCGACCCGGAGCTGCTGCCGGTGGGGCGGATGCTGGCGCTGGCAACTCGTGATGCGGCCAGGGCCATGCACCTGGAGGAAGTGGGAACCCTGGCGGTGGGCCAGCTGGCGGATCTGATCGTGGTGGATGTGGACAAGCCCCACACGGCGCCGGTCTATTCGGTGCCGGCGGCGCTGGTCTATTCCAGCCGGGCTGATGATGTCGTCCACACCGTGGTCGATGGCCGGGTCGTGGTGGAGAACCGCAGCGTTCAGGGTGTCGATGTTCCGGCGTTGCTACGTGAGTTGCGCAGCCGCGCGCTGGCCCTGCGGGATCGCAGTCTGGCCTGAACCGACCGGCCAGGGCGCGCAGTGGCATTGCCTTCAGCTCCGGCGTCGGCGCGTCGGACCGGCCGGACTTCGGTGTGGCGTGGCCTGGCTACAAGGCAGATCCTGGTGGGACGGCAGTTTGGATGACGCGCTATGGCAATCTGGAACCTCGGCTCCATCAACTCGGACAGGGTCTACGACCTTCCCCATCTGCCGGAGCCGGGCGAGACGCTGGCCGCCACCGGCGTCCGGTTCGGACTCGGCGGCAAGGGTGCCAACATGTCCGTGGCCGCGGCCCGCGCCGGCGCAACCGTCCACCATCTGGGTGCAGTGGGGCGGGACGGCGGGGAACTCGTCCATCGGTTGTCGGGGTACGGCGTGGAGACCCGCCACGTGGTCACCCTGGACGGGCAGACGGGTCACGCCATCATTGCGGTGTCCCCGAGCGGGGAGAACCACATCATTATCGATCCCGGTGCCAACCGCGCCCTGTCCGCAGAGGCCATTGGCGAGGCGCTCTGCTGCGCGCAGGCCGGTGACTTTTTCGTCACCCAGAACGAGACCTCACAGCAATTGACGGCATGCCGGGCCGCGGCCGCCATGGGGCTGAAAGTCTGCTACGCCGCGGCGCCCTTCGACGCCGAAGCGGTGATGGCTGTCCTGCCCCATCTGGACCTGTTGATCCTCAATGCTGTCGAGGCATCACAGCTCGAGCGGGCCCTGGGCCAGGGTGTGGAGCAGCTGCCGGTGGCGGATATCGTCGTGACCCGCGGCGAGAGCGGCTGCCAGTGGATCAGCAAAGCGGAAGGCCTCGTGCGGCAGTTCCCGGCGTACGTCGTGCAGGCGGTCGATACCACCGGGGCCGGCGACACGTTCACCGGCTATCTGCTGGCCGGTCTCGACCGCGGCCTGCCCATGGCAGCAGCCATCGATCTGGCCAGCATGGCCGCGGCGCTCATGGTGAGCCGCAGGGGCACGGCGGACGTGATTCCCGAGTTGAGCGAAGTGGAAAGCGCCATGGAAGGGGCCCTGGCGCCCTGAGGCTTGGTGCCTCCAGGGTGCTGTATTCAATCCAAGGGTTCGAGCCTGAAGGGCACGTCAGAACTGCGGTCGCCGACGAACCAGCTGATCACCTGATCACGCCAGCCATACTTGGCGGCCATGAGACTGTGGATGCGTTCGCTACTCGTGGGTTCCGGATGGGCTCGATAGGACCTTCTGACGCCTTGGCGCTCCACTGCGACCAGGGGGTCGGCCATAACCCGCTGATGCCAACCTGAGCCCGGTCCTCCGCGCAGCCAGAGACTGCCGGCATCCTCCACGACCCAGAGTCGCGTCCGGGCCATACCGTCCCCGGAACGGGTTTCGAGAACGACCACTTCGCCGCTCTCGGACGCGACGAACTGCAGCGCAAAGGCGGCAAGGGCGAGCCCGAACACCACACCGGCGACCCACGCCATGACCTTCCACATGAACCCCTCTCCCCATCGAGGCAGGCAGTGAGCCTACCCTTGGCGAACATGCACTGCCGTTGGACCACTCTTGTCGCCCATCGATACCTTGCCGTCAAGTCATGCTGCGATGAAGCCAGAGCCCTCTGCGCCGAGTCGAAGGGCATGGGCAATTCCTGTTCGCGACGACGAATGGGCTGCCCGAAGCGGGCTTCGGGCTGGCATTATCGCCGGGGGCGATGATCGGGAGCTGCCAAACCATGAACGGGGGAATGCGCGAACGGGCGAAAGCCCACATGCCCATGGTCCTGCTGACCTTGCTCAGCATCATCCAGGCCCTCGCCCTGGAACTCACCTGGGAACACATCCGCGAGCAGCCCTATCTTTTCGAAGTGACCTGGACTGCGATCCTCGCCTGGATTCAGGTGGTGACCACACTCCTCGGCATCCTGCTGATCTGGCTGCTTTACAGCACCATGGTGATGCGCTTTCGCTGGGTGCCCTCCACCAGCGATACGCTGTTTCCCTTCGCCATCGGCCTCATCGAGTTCACCCTGATCGCCATGCTGGGACCCGAGAGTTACATGGGCTGGTTCCTGGTTCTTGCCCTGCTCTTCGCCATCACCCACTGGTCGATCCAGAGGATCATGGTGCAGGCCCGGCGGGACGAAGAGAATGCGGTCTTCTTCTCCAAGGTGCAGCCGGCGATTCTGCGGGACTTCATGCCCACCATTGCCACCTGCACGGCACTGGCCGGATTCGGAATCGCACTCGGCGTCACGGGCCACCAGGGCATCTTTGCGCTGCTTGCGCTGTTGCTGGCGGCGGCTGCGATCACGTTTCAGATTCACCTCAATGCCCGCTATTGGCGCCAGGCCATGGCCCTGGACAGTGAGTCCGGCCCAACCTGATCGAAACAGTCCGATCCCGTTCAAACGGTTACGGTCCTTGTCCTGCTTGCTCTCAGGGCCTGAGCCCCCGGGCCAGAGGTCGACCCGCGGCCGTGAAGGACGACAGCCGGGCTCCCCAGGTCCGAGCGTTGGGACTCTGCAGCGGCCATAAAGCCCTTGGGTCATCTGAGCTTCGACGGCAGCCTGGAGCTGATCGCACTGGACGGTTTCACTGGGACGATCGGGACCAGCTTCACGCCCATCACCTACGCTTCGGCCAGCGGTGCCTTCAGCAACGTCATTCAGCCGCCGGACCTGGGCTTCGATCCGGTGTTCGGCCCCACCGGCCTGCAGACGACCCTGACGCAGGTGGGCGATGACATGCTCGATCCGGTTGCTCCCGTTGATCCGGTCGATCCAGGACCTGAGCCCACCGATCCGCCGCCGCCCTCGTCGCCGACCGAGGCGCGTGCCATAGCCAAGAATCTGCTGGAGTCCCAGGGCACGAGCCTGGAGGAAGTGGAGGCTTCCGACGAGATTACGGAACTGGCGGACGAACAGGACCGCAACGAGGAACTCTGCGACGAGCAGCTCGATCGGCCCGAACAGCGTACGACGTCCCAGCAGGGCGTCGGCTGCCGGAGCATCTGAGATGACTCCGCTGCTGCGCTGTATCGTCCTCCTTGCTGCGTTCTGGGTGGGCGGCGCCAGTCCGGGCGTCGCGAGCGCCGAGGAGATCACCTACTTTACGGTCACCGAGTTTGTGGTCACGGGTGACAATCCGCTCACGCAGCCGGAAACCCACGCCATCCTCGCACCCTATCTTGGCGAGCAGGCGGGTCTGCTGGGGCTGCAGAACGCGGCCGCCGCCCTCGAGCAGGCCATGCGTGCCCGGGGCCATCAGTTTCATCGCGTGGTGATTCCACCTCAGCGGGCTCGCGGCCGCTTCGAACTGCGTGCGCTGGAGTTTCGGGTCGGGGCGGTGGAGGTGGAAGGCAATCAGCACTTCGATGACGCCAACATCCGCGCGATGCTGCCTTCGCTGCGGCCGGGTACGACGCCCAACAGCAGGGCCCTCGCCCGTGAGGTTCAGCGCGCCAATCGGCACCCTTCCAAGCGCCTCGCCCTGACCATGAAACGTGGTGCCGGAGAAGACGAAATCGATACGCTGATCAGCGTCCGCGATCAGAGTCCTCACACGCTGTTTCTGGCGCTGAACAATCGCGGCTCACGGGAAACCGGCAAGGAGCGCCTGTCGCTGGGCTATCAGTACAGCAACCTCTTCGGACTCGACCACACGGCGACCCTCAGCTACACCACGGCGCCGGGGAAATGGGGGGACGTCAGACAGTACGGTGCCAGCTATCGCATTCCGTTCTACCGACAGGCGAGCAGCCTGACTTTGCTCGCCAGTCACTCCGACGTCAGCTCCGGGACCGTGGCCGAGTTCTTCGACGTGACCGGCAGGGGCACTGTGCTTGGCGCCACCTGGCGCCACAGCCTGCTCAACGTCGGCCGCTACAACCACCGCGTTCAGCTGCAGCTGCTCGACAAGGCCTTCGACAATGACATCGACTTTCTCGGCCAGCCCATCGGGGCGGACGTCCGCTCCCGCCCCGTCTCCCTGCGCTACGAGGGCGAGTGGGTGCTCGACGAGGCCAACGCCGGTTTCCATCTCGGTTGGCATCGCAATCTGAAGTGGGGCCCCGACAACGATCGCGAGTCCTACGAGGCTTCGCGCACGGGGGCTTCGCCGGGCTGGTCCACGTTCACCGCTGGCGGCTTCGTCGACCGTCGTCTGACCGGGGCGTGGCTGCTTCGTGGGCGCCTGGAGGGCCAGTACGCGGACGAGCCACTCATTTCTGGTGAGCAGTTCGGACTCGGTGGTACCGGTTCGGTGCGAGGTTTCCTGCAGCGTGCCACCTCTGTCGACGATGGCGTCAGTGCTGCCCTGGAACTCTGGATGCCGCCGCCTCACCCGACGCTGCAAGTCCTGACCTTTGTCGATGGTGGCCTGGGGCGTCGTCGCAATACCCAGCTGGGTGAGGTGCGGCGCGTGGAGCTGGCCAGCGCCGGTCTCGGGCTGCGCTGGCAGCCTGTGGACTGGCTGCGCGTCGTCCTCGACTGGGCGGTGGTGCTGGACGGCTTTGGCACCGTCGATGCTGGCGATCATCGCCTTCACTTCAACCTTTCGGCGGTCTTCTGATGGCAACCCAATGTTTCAGGTATCTCCTCTGGCTGGGCTGCGGCCTGCTGCTCGCGATGGCGCTGCTTGCTCACGCCGACAGTGGGGAGGCAGGGCGCGTTCTGATCGCGGTCGGGGAGGTGCAGGCAGTCCAGACCGATGGCAGTCGGCGCGATTTGTCCCGGGGTGATCCCGTTTTTGAAGGGGATACCCTGATCACGGGTGCGAGCGGGCGCATGCAGGTCCGCCTCACAGACGGCAGTCGGCTGGCCCTGCGGCCCGGGAGTGAGTTGCGCATCGACGAGCATCGCTACCAGCCGGCTGCACCGCCCCAGCGGCAAAGCACCAGCCTCAGTCTTCAGCGCGGGGGTTTCCGCACGGTTACCGGGCAGGTGGCTGCGTCCAACCGCGCGGGTTATCGGGTCGCGACGCCGTTCGCAGTGATCGGTGTGCGTGGCACGGAATGGTTTGCGGTCATCACCGATCTTGGCCAGGGGGAGAACCTGATCCTGGGCGTTGAGCAGGGCAGCATCTTCGCTGAGAACGATGCGGGCAGCCTGAACCTCGGCGAGGACGCGGACTTCAACTTCGCCGTCGTGACCTCGTTCGTGACGCTGCCGGAGGGCCTGCAGGCGCCGCCGGAGGGCACAGGCGACCTGCCGCCTCTCGAGCTGACGCCGGATGACGCCATCGCAGATGAGGACAGCGAACCCCCTGAAGGCGGGCCCGTGGTCGTGATCGGTGGCGAAGCGGAGGAGGAAGGCGACCTCGTACTGCTACTCACGACCGACTCGGAAGACGAAGACGCACCGATTCTGCAGATTCAGCAGCGCTGCCTTTAGTGGGCCCATCATTCCCGACCCCCATCGACTGGCTGTCGTCATCCCAAACATGTTTCGCCAACGTCGCTAGCCGGATCGGTGCCGTTGCGCCATGAGCACAGCGATGTGACGGCATCCGGCGCGGCTTCGGGCAACGCTGGTCTTGACCAGCACTGATGAATGTCAAGGTCTGGCCGGTGCGGGCTGCCTGCGCTACGCTGCCCGGCGCTGCAGCACAGGCGTGTCGCAGAACGTCTGGCCTGTGCGAGGCAGCAGGCCGTTTCGAGCCTCCCGGGCGAACTCGCGGATGACGGCATGAAAAGACCTATCTTCTACGGCTGGTTTCTCGTTGCCTTGACTTTGTTCCTGCAGAGTATCGGCGTCGGCACCACCCTCTACATGTACAGCGTCATCGCCAGCGCCATCGGCACGGATATGCCCAGCGCCCGCTCGGTACTCATGCTCGGCTCTACGGGCATGCTGGTGGTGGGGGCGATGCTGTCCCCCTTCGTCGGCCGGCTGCTCGACCGCCATCCCATGAAGTGGATCATCATCGGCGGTGGGGTCGCCCTCGGTGTGGGCTTCGTGCTGCTCGGCTTCAGCACCCGGATCTGGCATGTGGTCCTCTGCTATGTGCTCTTCATGGGTGTGGGACTGACGGCCCTCGGGTCGGTGGTGGCGTCCACGCTGCTCGCGCGCTGGTTCACGCGCTACCGGGGCCTGGCCATCGGTATTTCGGCCTTGGGCACCCAGTTCGGAGGCTTCGCCTACACGCCCATGCTGGCGGCGCTGATCGAGGCGCAGGACTGGCGCGTCGCGGTCATGGTGATGGGGGTGGTGATCCTGATCCTGGTGCCCATCGCCGCCTACCTCTGGGTCATCGACTACCCGGCGGAAAAGCACCTCGAGCCCGACGGCGAGCCGGCGCCGGAGGCGCTGCCGGAAGCAGCGCGCAGGCAGGCTGAAGCACCTGCCCATCCCGACGATGGCCTGCCCGTCCACAAGCTTATGGTGCAGCGCAATTTCATCATCCTGTTCATCTTCGCGGGCAGTCTCGGCGGGATGGTCAACAGTGCGGTCATCGCCAACCTGTCCCTGTTTGCCACGGACCTCGGCGAGTCGGTGACCCGCGGTGCCTTCCTCGTCTCCCTGCTGGCGTTCATCGGCCTGTTTACCAGTCCGCTGACCGGATGGCTCGGGGACCGCATCAACATCAAGGTCGTCGCCATGGGCCTGACCCTCCTCATGGCCGTGGCGTCCCTGCTTTACAGCGTGGCCGACTCCTACCCCTGGCTGCTGATTGCCACGCTGTTCCAGGGCATGGCCGGTGGCGGCTTCTTCCCTCTGTGGGCGCTGCTGGTTGCACGGCTTTATCACTTGAGCGTCTACGGGCAGATCATGGGCACCACCGCCGTCGCCGCCTTTGGCGGTGCGGCCATCGGTCCGGTGTTTGCCGGTTGGCTGTTCGATCTCACCGACAGCTATCGTCTGGTGTTCCTGATCTTCCTGGTCCAGCTGCTGCTGGTGACGGCTCTGGTGATGCTGCTGCGGCCGCGGGACCGCTGAACTCCCGGTGACGGCGTGGAGGGCTGGTATTCGAACGCACGCTGCGCCATCCGGAGCAGGGCAGCGGACTCGACCTGGGAGTCTTTCAGCGCGGGCTGCCTGGCATGGATGCGTTGCAATGCCCGCAGGCAGACGGATAGGTGCCTGCGTCCGGCGGGCTAGCCCGCCTCTGGATCCTGCTGAAACTCCATGATGTTGCCGCAGGGATCGTGGATCCAGACGATCCGGTGCTGACCTTCGCCCATCACCCGCATGGGAATGCCCTTCGCTTCGAGATGGCCGACGGCTGCGTCGATGTCGCTGACGTACCAGGACACGTGAAAGTGGGTGGGCTCGGGGGAGCCGCCCAAGGGCTCGCGGCCGATGACGTGCATCTGCACGCCCTGTTTCTCCACCCAGAAACCGAAGTCCGATCCGGTGACGGGCTCCCGCCCGGGGATCTGGATCGGCACTTCGGGCAGGCCGAGGGTTTCGAGATAGAACTCCCGTGCCTCAGGCACCTGCCCGAGGACGTTCACGGCGGCGTGATTCATGCGTGTGATGTTCATGGTTCACCCTCTGCTATCTCTGCTATGACGCCGGGTTCGATGTCTCCCGGACGCGAATGCGACGTCGTGACGGGGCCGGCCGTTCGAGGGTAGCACCCGAGCCGGCTGCTGCCATCGTTCCTGGCGTCTGCGGCTTCCGTTGCTCATCATGGTCTCATGAGCGACGGACGAAAGAACCGCAAGCGTTCCGGGAAGCAGCAGAGCATCCTCGAGCCCGGTGAAATCGAGCGCGCGCAGGGCGGCGGCACAGCATTCGGCATGGCGCCGGGGCCGGGCCGAGGCGGCCCGCCATTGGGCGGGGCGTTTTCTGATCGGGAAGTGCAGGCCCTGAGGCTGGACTCACTGCCAGGAAGTCGCACTTTGGGCGCCGCGCCGGCGCCCGGCTCCGAACGGGCGTCGGCAGCGCAGCAGCCCAAGGCGGGTTCGTCTGCACCACGGATCATCGATCGCCAGGAGGTCGCCCCGGACCTGCTGCGGCTGCGGGTCGAGAAGCCCTCCGGGCTGGACTTCCGTGCCGGCCAGCACGTCAAGTTCGGGCTGCCGGGAAACTTGCGCTCCTATACTCTGGTCTCCGATCCCGAGGATTCCGAACTCGAGTTCTTCATCGAACTGCAACCCGGCGGGCGGCTCTCGGGACCGCTGCGTTCGGTGGCTGCAGGCACCCCCATGGCCCTTGGCTCGGCTGCGAAGGGCTCCTTTGTCGTTGATCCTTCGGTCTCCAATCATGTCTTCGTGGCGACGGTAACCGGCATTGCGCCCTTCGTGTCCATCCTCCGAGATCAGGCCCGGCGGGGCTTTCCCGGAGGCCGTTTCGTCGTGCTGCACGGTGCGAGCTATGCCCAGGAACTCGGCTACGGCGACGAAATCGGCACGTTGGCGTCAGCCCATCCCGATCGGGTCCAGTATCTGCCCACGGTCAGTTGCCCCGACGAGATCCGCAACCGTGGCTGGTCCGGCGCCCGCGGCCGGGTCGATGATCTGGCTGCGCAGGCCTTGAGCAGTCTTGCGATGCCCACAGGCGATACCGCCGTTTATGCCTGCGGCAATTCAGGAATGATCCGCAACGTCCGTGCCCTCGCTGAGCGCCAGGGACTGAGATTCCATGCGGAGGCCTTCGACTGACCCCGGCCGCCCGAGGTCAGGAGCCTGCTGAGCGGCCAGCCCTTGGGGTTACCGGATGTTTCTGGAGTATCGCTCGGGGTTGCAAATGTAACGATATAGTATAACAATCCGCGCCGTTGCAGTTCGCTCACCCAAGCAGAGGCCCAAACATGCTCAGCTCCAAGCTTCCCATGGCGACGCTCGCTGCCGCGATTGCCGCGGTGATCCATCCCCAGGCCCAGGCGCAGAGTGCCGCCAGTTCCGCCGCCGATTCCGTGCTGCCGGTCATTGTTGTCACGGCAGATCCTATCGGCGGCCGTACGCCCGACGACTTGATTCAACCGATCTCCGTGCTGTCCGGTGCGGCACTCGAACGCCGCCGCGAAGCCACTCTCGGTGCGCTGCTCGACGGCCTGCCCGGTGTCTCCAACTCCGACTTTGGCCCCGGTGTCGGCCGGCCCACGGTTCGCGGTCTGCAAGGCTCGCGGGTCAAGGTGCTCGAAGACGGCATGGGGGTTGCTGACGTTTCCGGCGAGGGTGCTGATCACGCCATCGCGGTCGATCCGGCCCGTGCCGATCAGATCGAGGTGTTCCGCGGTCCCTCTACGCTGGCCTACGGCAGCGGTGCCGCAGGCGGCGTGGTCAATGTTCGCAGCTGGCGCTTCAATCCCGAGTTCGGCGATCGTCCCAGCGTCCGAGGCGAACTCCGCTACGGTGAAAACGGCAACGATCGCCAGGGCTATGTCGGGTTCGAACTACCCGGCTCGGACGAACTCGTGTTCCGGGCGGACGCCAGCCT
The DNA here is from genome assembly GCA_020832085.1 of Gammaproteobacteria bacterium. GTDB lineage: Bacteria > Pseudomonadota > Gammaproteobacteria > Pseudomonadales > Azotimanducaceae > SLTB01. The sequence continues at coordinate 59,949 of JAFIFJ010000006.1, forward strand.
GCGCCGGACCAGCGACTTCGACATCAGTGGTTTCCAGCAGGTGGATCAGACGGCCGGGCGCCGCGGCAAACTGGTGAACTCGAGCCTCGATACCGATTCCTACTCCCTGACCGGTCTGCTGCGTCAGGACTGGGGTTTCGTCGGCATCGGCGTCAGCCGCTGGGACACCGAGTACGGCATTCCGGAGAATTTCGACGCCCGCCCGCGGGATCTTGGCGGTCAGGCCGACGAATTCGAGCGAATCTTTGCCGACTACGACCGCTTCGACCTTCGCGGCGAGTTCCGTCAGCCCTTCGCCGGCATCGAGATGGCTCGGGTCAAGTTCTCCTACACCGAGTTCGAGATGGAGGAAGTGGAGTTCGAATTCGACCGGACGCCGGAAGGCGGCGAGCTTGATGAGACCATCGTCGAGGCCGTGTTCGAGAATGACGAACTCGATTTCCGCCTGGAGCTGGTCCACGCTCCCATTGGCGACTGGCGGGGCGTCTTCGGGTTCCAGTTCACGGAGCGCGATTTCGATGCGGATGATCCCCGGGGCGGTGATCGTACCTTCTACGTCCGGCCCACCACCACCCGAACCGCAGCGCTGTTCGTGATCGAGGAGCGCCCCATGGACTTCGGCCGCATCGAACTCGGTGCCCGCATCGAGCGCGAGCGTGCGAGTCCCGATGACGTGGTGGGTTCTCGCGTTCCCGGCGTGACGCTCACCGGCGGTGAGTTCCTGGCTCTGCCCGAAGCTCCCGGCAACCGCACGTTTACGCCGTTCAGCCTGTCGGCGGGTGCCATTGTCGAACTCGATCCCGACCATCACCTGCGGGCCTCCATCACGCGCGCCGAACGCGCCCCCTCGCCGGAGCAGCTCTATGCCTTTGGGCGCCACTCGGCAGCAGGGACCTTCGAGGTTGGCGACGTAACGCTTGGCAAGGAAAGCTATGTGAACCTGGAGCTCGGGGTCGACCGCCACACGGGCCCCATCCGCTTCGATCTCTCGATTTTCTATAACCGGGTCAACGACTTCATCTTCCTGCGCTCCGAGGACGACGGTACCGGCAGCCCGGTCGGCGTGAACGACATCGGCAACCGGGCCGGAGAAGGTGCAACCATCGGCTGCGAACCCGGCGACGGCGGTCTGTGCCGGCTGCGCAACCAGCTCGTGTTCAACGAGCAGGCCAACGCCGAGTTCTGGGGTGGGGAGATCGGAGCGGTGACCGACCTCGTGACGGGTGTGAACCCGGTGTCCCTGCGCTTCTCGGCGGACAGCGTGCGCGGCAAGCTGCGCAGCGGCGGAAACCTGCCGCGGATCACGCCGCCCCGCGTCGGCCTTGGCATCGATGCCCGCTTCGGGGAGATCGACGTGTCCGCGGACTTCCGTCGGGTCTTCAAGCAGAGCCGCACCGGTGATGCTGAGGATCGCACCAGCGGCTACAACCTGCTGTCCTTCGACGTGACTTGGAGCCCGGCGGCGTTTGCCGGTACCGAGGTGTTCCTCCGGGGGCGCAACCTGCTCAACGAGGACGGGCGTCAGCACCAGAGCTTCTTCAAGGAAGAAGCACCCATCATCGGCCGCGCCTTCATCGGCGGCGTCCGCTTCAACTTCGGCGGCTGAGCCGAGCCGCACGCTGCACCGGGTTGTCGCCTTCAGCACGTGGCGGCGACAACCCGGTTATCCTGCCACTGCTTCCCCCCCTGCATTGATTCAACGCCGCCAGCCGGGCATGCTCGGGTCCGGGCGCAACCCAAGCGGCTTTTCTTCCCGATGGCCTGAATTTCCCGAACCGGGAGATGACCCTCAGGTCTCGGGCGCGGCGACGCCGCTGATGCGGCAACAGGATGACGTCATGAGCAGTTGGGACAACGCCATCACCGGCAAGCCCGGGAGCGGCGCCGTCAATGCGCACAGCTATGGCGGTGCCGTCAGCTTCTTTCGGACACCTTTCGGACGCGATCTGTCCGGTATCGATGTCGCCGTCATGGGCGTGCCGCTGGATATCGCCACCACCAACAGGCCCGGCGCCCGTCTCGGCCCGCGGGCCATCCGCAATGCCTCCCTGTCTCTGGGCTGGGAACGTCCCTGGCCCTGGAAGACGGATCCGCTCAAAGCTCTCAAGGTCATCGACTACGGCGACTGCGAGAACCGCCAGAGCGGTGACCTCAGCAGCGTGGGTCACATTGAATCCTGGGTCAGTGAGATCCTCGATGCGGGCACGGCCACCCTGCTGCTCGGCGGCGATCACTTCATCTCCTATCCCAGCCTGCGTGCCCACAAGGAAAAGCACGGCCCGCTGGCCCTGATCCATTTCGACGCCCATACCGATACCTGGCCGTCCACTGGGGATGGCATCAACCACGGCACCATGTTCTATCAGGCGGCGCAGGAAGGCATCGTGCTGCCCGAACACTCCATTCAGATCGGTATTCGAACCACTAACGACGACACCCTGGGTTACGACATCGTATCGGCCCCGGACGTACACGAACTGGGCAGCGCTGCCATCGTCAAGCGCATCAGGGAGCGGGTGGGGAATCGTCCTGCCTACATCACCTTCGATATCGATTGCCTGGATCCGGCCTTTGCGCCGGGTACGGGGACGCCGGTGCCCGGTGGGCTGTCCTCGCTGCAGGCCCTGAGCATCCTGCGCGGGCTGGTGGGTGTGAACCTGGTGGGCATGGACGTGGTGGAAGTGGCGCCCGCCTATGACCACGCTGAACTGACCGCACTGGCCGCCGCGCAGATTGCCATCGAGCTGCTGGCGCTATACGCCGAGTGTAGAGACGGGAGCAAGTGAATGAATGATGCCGGCGATGGCGCCTGGACGCTGCAGAACGCCCGCGACCTCTATGCCATGGATGTCTGGGGCGACGGCTTCTTTGGCATCAACGAAAAGGGCCATGTCAGCGTTGCGCCCATCGAAGGTGAAGCGATCAGCGTCGACATCAACGACGTCATCGAAGAGGCGCTTGCCGAAGGCTCCACGCTGCCACTGATCATACGATTCCAGGACATCATCAGCTCGCGGGTCAAACGGCTGAATCGCAAATTCCGCGAAGCCATTGCGGCGGCGGATTACGGCGGGACTTACCGCAGCATCTTCCCCATCAAGGTGAACCAGCTGCAGGAAGTGGTGGCCGAAGTCATGGACGCCGGCCGCGAGTTCGACATCGGCATCGAGTGCGGATCGAAGGCCGAACTGATGGCCGCACTGCCGCTGATCGGCGCTGACACCCTGCTGCTGTGCAATGGCGTGAAGGATCACGTGATGCTGTCGCTGATGCTCAACGCGCAGCAGCTCGGGCAGCAGGTCATTCCCATCGTCGAGAAGTATTCGGAGTTCGAACAGCTGCTGGTACTTGGGGCGCAGCGTGGCCTGAATCCCCGTCTCGGTGTGCGGGTCAAGCTCAATACGCGGGGTGCCGGCCGCTGGTATGAATCCGGCGGTGCGCGGTCGAAGTTCGGTCTCACCGTTCCCGAGCTGGTGCGTCTGTTGAAGACGTTGGACAAGCTCGGGAAGGGTGACTGTCTCGAACTGCTGCACTTCCACCTTGGCAGCCAGATTTCGGACATCCAGGTGCTGCGAAGCGCCGTGAAGGAGATCACCCAGATCTATGCCGATCTGGTGCTGCGCGGCATTCAGGTCAAGTTCCTCGATGTCGGCGGTGGCCTCGGCGTGAATTACGGAGGTGACTACGACAACCCCGAATCCTCTATCAACTACGGCCTGCGTGAGTACGCCAACGTCGTGGTCTATGCCGTCAAGGAGATCTGCGACGAGCGCGGCGTACCGGTGCCCACGCTGCTGTCCGAGAGCGGCCGGGCACTCACGGCTCATCACTCCATGCTGGTGGTTCCCGTCCTCGGTGTTCACCGCCCCGACAGCCCACCCATGAATGACGAGCCACCGGCGGACTCGCCGTCCGTGGTGGCGCGCATGGAGTCGGCTTATCAGGAGGCATGCAGCACGGAGGTGACCGGCATTCTGCTGGAGTGTTACCACGATGCACGGGAAGCCCGCGAAGAAGCCGATCAGCTCATGCGCCTGGGTTTCATGACCCTCGATCAGCTTGCCCATACCGACAGCCTGTACTGGAGTACCTGCCGGGAGGTGCTGCACAGGCTGGCAGCGGCCGAACTGTCACCGGTTCCCACCGAACAGCTGGAACTCGAAGAACAGCTCACGGATCTCTATCTGTGTGATTTCTCTGTGTTTCACTCGGTGATCGATCATTGGGCCATCGAACAGGTGTTCCCGGTCATGCCTCTGCATCGTCTGCAGGAGCGGCCGAGGCGGCGGGCCCAGGTGGTGGACCTGACCTGCGATTCGGACGGCAAGATCGATCAGTACGTGGTGGGCACCGGCAATACCAGCTGGCTGCCGCTGCACAACCATGTCCACGGTGAGCCCTATTACATCGGCATTTTCCTGGTGGGCGCCTATCAGGAAATCCTGGGAGACGCCCACAACCTGCTCGGCAGAGTGGATGAGGTGCACGTCTATGCGCGCGCTGACGAAGCTGGCCAGTTCTGGATCGAGGAGACGCTGAAAGGGATCAGCGTCAAGGACATGCTCGGTCAGGTGCAGTACTTCTCCAACGACCTCGACCGCCGCATGAGCGAACTGGTGCGCAAGCAGATCAACGCCGGCGTGATCAAGGCGGCGGACGCCTCGAAGATCCTCAACAACTACACCAGGCGACTCGAGGAGAGCACCTATTGCGCGACGGACTTGGTGAAGTAGGGGTGGCGGCTGTGCATGCCATCCCATGCAGCTGTGCTGCGACCGTCATCCACATCGCTGCGCTGGCCTGATCGGTCATGCAGACCCTGGCCCTCACCCTGCTCACTGTGCTCACGCTGACTGCAACGGCCTTCGTCCACCTGCGGATCGCCGAGGTTGCTGGCCGCAGCGTGGGGCTGTGGGTCACCCGCGGCGTGCTTGTGCTGGCGGGTATCGGCTTCGGGTGGGCCGCGCTTCGATATGCCGCCATCGCAGCGGAGCCGCTGGGCATGCTCGATCGTCTACTGGTCTTCGGCAGCGCCTTTGGCATGGTGCACGTGCCTGGCATGTTCATCCTGCTGCTGAAGCTGTGGCGACGCCAGGGCTGATGACCCACTGCGGTATCGTCCACGTTTCCCTCATTGGGCCCTGCGCGCAGGGCTAACGCACTGACACCTCCGGGTTTTCGAGGGCAAAGACCTCTGTCAGGAAGTGCTCCATCTCCTGCCGCCTTGCAGCGCTGTGAGCGAATGTCCGCTCTAGAAAGGCGTACAGGGCCAGGCGGGTGAACATCTGCTGATCAGCAGGCCGCATGGCGCGCTCGAAGTCCTCCATCGCACAGGGGAGTTCTCCTGCGGTCGATATGCCGAGGTCGGGATCGGGGGCGAGAACGGCTTCTGCCTCGTCGCTCTGTCGTTCCAGGCTCCGCAGCAGAAGCGGACACAGCGGTTTGTCCGGATGGCGTAACCAGCGCATATAGATGCGCGCCACATCGGCAAAGCCCACGTGGCTGCCGTTGTGCAGGGTGACCAGCTGCCCATTGTCCACCTTGTCGGGAATGGGGGTGGCGTTGTCTCCATAGGGGATGATGGCATCGGCGCTGCCGGCGATCATCAGGAAGGGCAGGCTCGCGGTCTCGAAGAACTTCGCTTCGAGAAACGAACTCGGGCCGGCGATGGAGACTGCTGCACTGAGGCGCGGGTCGCGCAGGTCCCGATGGTAGGCGGCGAACTGCGTCGTCAGCCCGCCCAGGGACAGTCCCACCGCTGCGATGCGCGCCGGATCGAGCATGCCGTGGAGACTGTCCTGTTCGTCGTCGTTGCGGGCGAGCAGGGCGTCGATCAGAAAGGAGACGTCGCCGGGCTGATGAATGACGTCGGCGGGGTTGGCGCCACCCGGTGCTCCGCCATGGGTAAGCGGGTAGTCGACGGCAACGATGGCATAGCCCTTGGGTACCAGAAAGTCCACCAGGTACTGCGGTTCGGCCACCGATGACATGAAGCCGTGGCTGTAGATGATGAGCGGAAAGGGCTTGTGCTCCTGCCGGTCGGGAATCCAGAGATAACCGTTGAGCTCACGAACCGGGCTGCCCTTGAAGTTGCCGTTGGGGTTGGTGGGCCGCGACGGGTCAGTGAGGGCAAGCGGCTGGCGTGCGATGCCCAGGGATCCCGGCTGGTACAGGGTGGCACTGTGCTCGCCACTGGGGCTGGGCAGGCGTGGGTTGAGCACGTAGATTGTGGCCAGGATCAAAGCCGCAAACAGGCCCAGGAGAATCTTGAAGAAGAGACGCATCTGAAGCGATTCCATTCATCGGCGCACAGGGAGGAGCGCAACGCTGCGTGCCCTGCATCGTCCGCGTAAGCTGTACAACATTGGGCGAGCAGCTTGGAGTGATCGTAGCAGGACGGTTGCCGGCTGCATTGTTCACTGCTGAACATGAATTCCGGGGAGGCTCGTTACGACCATGAGTGTACTTCAGGTTTGTCGCTTGGCTGTCCTGCTTGCGCTGATGGCCGCATTGGCGGCCTGCGAACCCCAGGACCGCCGGCCGGGCCTGTGGTTGCGCGGTGATGTCAGTGACTTTCCCGCAGATGTGGCGTTCACCGACGACCACGTGGAGATTGCGCTGGAACTCCGGGCACCCTATGGGCTGCCCCATTCGGTGACCATCTGGTGCGCGCGGGTGGACGATCGGCTCTATGTGGCCGCCGCCGATCCTGAATCGAAGCGCTGGCCCGGATGGGCGGATGATCGCCCCGACGTGCGTCTGAAGATCGGGGATCGGCTGTTCGAGGGGCGGCTGCTGCTGCTCGACGACGAAGCCGAAATAGACGTGGTGCGGCGGGCCTACGTTGCCAAGTACGACCTCGATCCCTCCCGGGTTGGTCCAGAGCTCAGCCGCTATTGGCGGGTGGAGCCCCGTTCCGACCGCGGGCTGTCGGGCAGCTGAGGCAGGCGCCTTGCCGTTTCGACTGGGTCTTCCCGCCTGGGCCTTCCCCGGCTGGCGGGGCCGCTACTTCGAGGCGCGGCCGTCGCCGCTGGCGAGCTATGCCCGGGTCTTCGATGTGGTGGAAGGCAACACCACTTTCCACGCCATCCCGGATCCCGCCACCGTCGCGGGCTGGCGCGAGGCGGTGGCGACGACGGACTTCCGCTTCTGCTTCAAGTTGCCGAAGACGGTGACCCATGCAAAGCGTCCGGCATGGGATGACCTCTGGCACCTGCTGGACGTACTGGCGCCGCTGAGTCCCTGGCTTGGACCCTTGCTGCTGCAGTTCCCGGCGCGGGTCGGTCCCGATCAGCTCCCCTGGCTGCAGCGCTTCTTCGAAATGCTGCCCAGGGAGCATCGTTATCTGCTGGAACTGCGTCATCCTGCGTTCTTTCCGCGTTCGGATGCGCTGGAGGAATTGGCCGGGAAGTTCGGCCTCGGCGCCGTGACGCTGGACAGTCGTGGGCTTTACGCCGGGCCTGCGGATCATCCGGAGGTGGCCGGGGCGCTGCATGAGAAACCCAACCTGCCGGTGTCGCCCAAGGTGCGCGCGAACCTGGCCTGCGTCCGGCTCGTGCTGCATCCGGACTGGCGGGAACCGCAGCCCTATCTGGATTTCTGGGCGGATCAGGTTGCGGCGTGGCTGCGTTCGGAAGTCGAAGTGATTGTCACGCTGCATTGCCCGAACAACCTGCACTGCCCCGAGTTCGCCGCCCTGTTCCATCGGGCCTTGCGCGCGCGCCTTGGTGAGGACGTCCTGCCGCAACTCGCACCCTGGCCGGTAGCGGCGCAGCCTGCGCTGTTCTGATGGGAATGGAACGTGGTGCCGGCCCTTTGGGACGGCCGCCCCGTCAGTATGGAGAGCTGAGAGTCAACGAGCGCTTCTGTTAGCCTCGGACGTCAACGGGGTAGGAGGGAAGAGGGATGCAGCGCGTACCGGACATGCTGGTGAACGCGGCCAAGCGCTTCGGCTCGGCCACCTGCGTGAGCAACGGCCGGCGGCTGCACAGTTTTGCCGAAACCCACGAACGGGCGGGTCGGCTTGCGGCGGCGCTGTTGGCGGATGGGCTGCGGGCTGGCGACCGGGTGGCCATCCTGGCGCACAACGAACTGGAGTACACCGAGATCCAGGTGGCCTGTCAGCGGGCAGGCCTCATTCTCGTGCCCATGAACTACCGCCTGTCGCAGCCGGAGCTGGCCTACATCGTCGACGATTGTGGGCCCCGGGCGCTCATCCACGGCCCGGGTTTTGCTGCCACGGCGGACCGATTGGGTGTCGAGCGCACCTTGCATCTGGGCGCGGAAGGGACGGGAGCCAGCTACGATTACGTGCTGGCGGCGGCGGTGGACACCCTGGGCGCCGAGGCGCTTCCGGCGGCGACGCCCTGCTCCATTCTCTACACCAGCGGCACCACCGGCCGGCCGAAGGGCGCGGTGCTCTCCAATCTGGCGCTGTGGGCGCGGATGAACTCCTCGGCGCTGGAGGTCCGGCCGCACAGCAGCGCGGTGTTTCTGCAGTGCCTGCCCCTGTTCCACATTGCTTCCAATCTGGGTTACGCCTTCACCTACTGTGGTGCCACCAATGTGTTCGTGACCCAGTTCGATCTCAAGCGGGTCATCGAGCACATCGAGTGCGACCGGCCGAGTCACATCCTGCTCGTTCCGACCATGATCAACATGCTGCTGAACCACCCGGACATCGCTGACGTCGACTTCTCTTCGGTGGAGATGGTCCTCTATGGCGCATCCTCCATCGCCCCTGACGTGCTGCGGCGTGCCATGGCGGTCATGGGCTGTGAGTTCCTGCAGCTCTTCGGCATGACGGAGACTTCAGGCTGCACGGTCCTGCGGCCGGCGGATCACGATCCGGTGAATCATCCCGAGTGGCTGGCATCGGCGGGGACGGATGCCATCGGTTTCGAGACTAAGGTGGTGGACGATGCCGATCTGGAAGTGGCTGCCGGGGTGGTGGGGGAGGTGGTCACCCGTGGTCCGGCGGTGATGACCGGCTACTGGAACAACGACGCGGCTACGGCCGAGGCGCTGCGCAATGGCTGGATGCACACGGGCGATCTCGGCTATCGGGGCGAGGACGGTTACGTCTACATCACCGACCGCAAGAAGGACATGATCATCAGCGGCGGCGAGAACGTCTATCCCAGGGAAGTGGAGGACGTCCTCTATGCCCATCCGGCCATTGTCGAGGCGGCCGTGATCGGCGTGCCCGACCCGCGCTGGGGCGAACGTGTGCATGCGGTGGTCGTGCTGCGGGACGGTCAGCCGGTCGAGGCCGACACGCTGCTGGCCTTCGTTCGTGAACGACTCGCCGGCTACAAGGTTCCGCGCTCCGTCGAGTTCACTGACGAGCTGCCCAAGAATGCCACCGGCAAGATCCTGAAGAAGGATCTGCGAGCGGCCCGATCCGACGTCACAGTGAGTGCGCAAACATGACGACCCGCAATACGCGCGTGGTGCTGGTCCGGCGCCCGGATGGCGAAGCCACGCCGGATTGTTTCGAAGTCAGGACGGAGTTGCCCGGGGAGCTGGCGCCGGATCAGATTCGCGTAGCCGTCGAGTACGTTTCCGTGGATGCCGGGACCCGCACCATGCTCCGCGGCGAAGGGTTTCATCAGCAGGTGGGCATCGGTGACACCATTCTTGCCGGCGGCGTGGGCCGGATCACGCAGTCACGGGTAGCGGGCTGGCCGGTGGGGCAGGCGGTTCGAGGCGGTCTGGGTGTGCAGACCCTGGCCGACGTCTCGACGCGACAGCTGGAAAAGATCGACGCCGATGGCTTGCCGCTGAGCGTCTACCTCGGTGCCCTCGGCGCCTCCACCGGAGTCACGGCCTGGATCGGTGTCCGTGAGGTGGCCCGGCCGGCGCCGGGCGAGACCTTCGTCGTATCGGCAGCGGCCGGTGCGGTGGGTTCCATGGCCGGTCAGCTGGCCAAACAGGATGGAGCGCGGGTCATCGGCATTGCGGGTGGACCACGCAAGGTCGCTTATCTCAGGGAGCAGCTGGGATTCGATGGGGCCATCGACTACAAGCACGAGGATGTGGGTGCGCGACTGCGGGAACTGGCACCCGATGGCGTCAACGTGTTCTTCGACAACGTAGGCGGCGACATCCTCGATGCCGTACTGGACAACCTGGCCATGCGTGCCCGCGTCGTCATCTGCGGTGCCATCTCCCAGTACGATCACATGGACCGGGTCGCGGGTCCTGCCATGTATCTGCGGCTGGCAGAACGGCAGTCGAAGATGGAAGGTTTCGCGTTCTTCCACTTCCCTGAACTCATCGGTCCGGCAACGGCGGATCTGACGCGACAACTGAAGGCCGGCACGCTGGTCTTGAACGAGGAGATTCTGGAAGGGATCGAGCGTTTTCCGGAGGCGCTGCAGTTCATGTTCAGGGGCGGCAATCTGGGCAAGCTGCTGGTGAAGGTCTCAGCGGCAGCAACGCCCTCCTGAGTGATCCGCCGGCGCGTCGTGGAGCCATGCGCAGCGCCTGAATCGAAGCTGCTCGGATCGGCCCCTTGCGCTGCGCTGGGGGAGCCTTCCCACAGTCGGCGCTACGCACAATGGTGGCATAACGCAACCTTTCGGTTGGCATCGCGACGTGGCAGCATTACCAGCAGGGGTGAATGACAAGAGCCAGCCCGCAGCGCTCCGTATGGGGGCCGACGAGATGGGATCACGCGAGGCGTTCCTGCATGGACATTGGCATCAGCAACTTCCCGACCGATTACTCGATACGCCCAACCGATCTCGGCAGGGCACTTGAGGAGCGTGGTTTCGAATCCCTGTGGGTCGTGGAACACACCCACATTCCCGCGTCGCGGGAAACACCCTATCCCCTCGGTGGCGACCTGCCGTCGATTTACTGGGAGGCCTACGAGCCGCTCACGTATCTGGCCCAGGTGGCTGCGGTTACGGAATCGCTGCAGATCGGCAGCGGTGTCCTGCTGGCAGCGCAGCACCACCCGATCGCTCTGGCCAAGCGTGTGGCCACACTGGACTCTCTGTCCGGCGGTCGACTGCTGCTCGGGGTCGGCGGCGGCTGGCTGGCCGAGGAGATGCGCAATCACGGTTTCGACTTCAAGCACCGCTGGTCCATCCTGCGCGAGCACGTGCTGGCCATGAAGCAGTGCTGGCAGGAGAAGGATGCAGAGTTCCACGGCCGGCACGTGGACTTCGATGCGGTGTGGGTGGAACCGAAACCGGCCCGGCCGGGTGGTCCGCCGGTGCTGATCGGAGCCACCTCTTCCTGGGCGCTCAAGCGTATCGCCGAGTACGCGGACGGCTGGTATCCGATTCTGATGCCTGGCTTTGACGGGCAATTGGCGGAACTCGAAAGGCAGGTGCTGGAGCACGGCCGCAGCATGTCGGAAATCGACATCACGGTGCTGACCCAGCCCGAAGGCAAGGCCGACCTCGAAGCGCTGCGCGACAAGGGGGTCAATCGGGTCGTGCTGTCGCTGCCCACCCTCGGTCGGGACGAGGCCCTGAAGGTGCTCGACAGCTACGCCCAGGTGGTCGATTGGGCCCGCGGGCTGTAACCAACAGGACCGGAAAGATCATCGACGAAGTAATTCAATCCAATGGGAGAGTGTGATGGGACTGCATGACGAATTCAGGCTGGATGGCCAGGTGGCGGTGGTGACCGGCGGCGGTCGTGGCATTGGCCGCGGCATTGCGCTGGGTTTCGCGGAAAGCGGGGCCGACGTGGTCGTCATTGCGCGACGTCAGGAGGACGTGGATGCGGTGGCCAAAGAGATCGAGGCCCGGGGTCAGCGGGGCCTGGGGATATCGGCAGACGTGATGGATTGGACGTCGATTCCGGCGGCACTGGATCGGGTGGTGGCGGAGTTCGGTCGGCTGGACATCATGGTGAACAATGCCGGCGGCAACCTGGACCGGAAGATGTACGCACTGCCGGACATTCCCATCGAGAAGTTCGACGAGCAGTTGCACCTGAACATGAAGACCAAGTTCTGGGGTGCGCAGCAGGCTGCGAAACGCATGAACGACGGCGGCAGCATCATCAACATCATTTCCATCGCGGCCCACCGGCCCTCGCCGGGTTTCGGGGTTTACTCGGCGGCCAACATGGGCATGATCAGCATGACGCGCACCCTGGCGGTGGAACTCGGGCAGCGCCGGATCACCGTGAACTGCATCGCTCCCGGTATCGTCGTCACGGACATGCTCAAAGAGACCATGCACGTCTCCGAGGAGCAGGCGAAGGAGATGTTCGACGGCTCCATTCCCCTGGGCAGAACCGGTACGCCGGAGGACTGTGCCGCGGCCGCGCTGCTGTTCGCTTCTCCGGCAGGCCGATGGATTACGGGTCAGTACATCGATGTGGCCGGTGGCCAACCCACCTGACAGGAGTTTCGGGAGGCAGGATGGACGATGAGGTCGAGATCGCAGCGGGTGGTTGCCTGTGTGGCGCCATTCGCTACCGTTTCCCGCGGGCTTCGGTGCTGACGGCGGCCCATTGCCACTGTACCGATTGCCAGAAGGCCACGGGCAGCGGCAAGGCCACCATTGTCTTCCTGCCGACCGAGGTGCTGGAACTCGAAGGCAGCTGCAAGACCTACACGGTCATCGGTACCGACGGCAGTCATGTCACCCGGGGCTTCTGTCCGGACTGCGGCTCACCCATCATCAGCTACGTGACGGAAGTGCCGGCCGTGAAGTTCATCAAGGCCGGCAGTCTCGATGATCCTTCCTGGGTCGCGGCCCAGAGCAGCTACTGGAACCGTTCGGCCGTGGACTGGTCGCCGGTGGATCCCCGCATCCCGAGCTTCCCGGGCAATCCGCCCGCGAACTGATCTGAGGGATCGATCAGTATCCGGCGCCTGGCGCCGGTGGGTCGTGACCTTCGAGTGCGGCCAGAAGGGCTGTGAGCAGGCCGGACGCACCGAAGCGGAAGCGGTACGGAGTGATCCATTCGGCTCCCATCTCATGGTCGACGAGGGCCAGATAGCGTTCGGCATCGGCCAAGGTCCGGACGCCGCCTGAGACTTTCACTCCGACGTTTTGGTTTGCGCGCTTTACGACGGCGAGCAATTCACGGACAGCAGACACGCTGGCGCCGCCCGGCCCCTTGCCGGTTGACGTCTTGAGGAAGTCTGCGCCGCCGCTCTGCGCCGCCTCCGCCACTTCGCGCAGTCGTTGGGGCGTGTCGAGGGCTGCCGTCTCCAGGATGGCCTTCACCACGGCGGCCCCCGCCTCCTGCCTGACGGCTCTCACCGCAGCCTCGATCGCTGCCGTTCCGGGACGGCGATAGGGCACCACCATATCGATCTCGTCAGCACCCGCGGCCAGCGCTGCTCCGGCTTCAGCCACGACCCTGTCGAGGGGTTGATCGCCGCCGGGAAAGTTGACCACGGTGGCGATGCGGATGCCCTCCGGGAGGACTGCGCGGGCATGAGCCACGAACCCGGGCCAGATGCAGATGGCCGCCACCGGACCATGGCTGGTCCAGGCGCGCTCGATGAGAGCGTCGACGTCCGCCTCGCTGCAGCGCTCTTCGAGCAAGGTGAGGTCCAGGCAGGCCAAAGCCCGCATGGCATTCAGTGACGGCGTCATCGCAGCATCACGGCCAGAGCCTCGATGTGGGGTGTCTGCGGGAACAGATCGAAGCCCGCCACGGACTGCAACGTCCAGCCTCCTTCCTGCAGTTGGCCGAGGTCGCGGGCGAAGGTGGCCGGATCGCAGGAGAGATAGACTAGGCGCTCCGGTCCGCTGGCGCACAGGCGAGCCGTGACTTGGGCGCCGAGGCCTGCCCGGGGCGGGTCCATGAACACCACCTCGGGTGCGAACTGCGGCGCCACAGGAGCCTTGGTGTGCCCGGGTTTTTCCGGCATGAGGAAGCGCTCGACGTCGGCGACCCGCGTCTCGATGTTTGCCATTCCTGCAGCGGCCGCGGCGTGATTCAGGTTGGCGATGGCGGCGGCATCGGACTCGACGGCGAGGATGTGCTGGAAGCGGCTGGCCAGAGTGAGCGTGAAGAAACCGGCACCGGCATAGAGTTCGAGCAGGCGGTTGCCCCGGCCCACGGCGTCGGCGACGGCGCTGATGAGGGCGTCGAAGAGCAGCGGGTTGGCCTGGGCGAAGCCGCCGGCTGCGACCTGAATCCGCTGATCTCCGGCGCGAAGGGTCAGGGGCTCGCCACGCTGATCGGGGCTGCCGAGATGCCGGACTCTGACGCCTTCGGGGTGGGTGGCGTCCGCCTCGCCGAGGGCGAGCTCCCACTCACCGTCGGCCGGCTCTGTCGTGGCCAGTTGCTTCAGAGCCTGCTGCAGCGGGCGTGCCAGGATTGGGCATTGGTCCACCGCGATGTGGTCATCGCTGGCAGCGCGGCGATAGCCGGTCCGGTGCCGATGCACCAGGATGCGGGCCCGGCCCCGATATTCGTAGGCCTGAGGGGAGGGCGTCATGACCACCGGGCCGGGAAGGTCGAGCCCGCCGATGCGGCGCAAGGCGTTGTCGAGGATTGCTGCCTTGGCGGCCACCTGTGCTGGATAGGCGATGTGCTGCCAGGAGCAGCCGCCACAGCGGCCAAAGGCGGGACATTCGGGCTGCGTGCGATCCGGCCCGGGTTCGAGGACTTCGATGATTTCCGCGCGCAGCAGTTTTCTGCGTGCTTCCACCACCCGGGCCAGGATGCGGTCTCCGGGGGCCGTGCCGGGGACGAAGACGATGCGGCCGTCATCGGCGCGCCCGATGCCGCTGCCGTCGTTGGCAAGGCTCTGGATGTCCAGGGTCAGGTCGGAGACCCGGGGCGGACCTTTTGCCTCAGGGCGGCCGGTGCCGGATCGACGCCCACCCGATCGGCCCTTGCCCTGGCGGTTGCCGCCGGGCTCCCAGCGGCTCAATGTCGGCTCCCGGTCTTGTACATGGGCCTGCTTCCTTTGGCCACACCAAACTGCTCTTCGGTGAGGATGGCGCTTGGCGATGACCGGCTTTGCAGCCCGGACGGGGCATCGGCTGCCCGGGCACCGGCGATCACATGGGCCGCTACCAGATCGTGCAGGGCACGGACATAGCTGCCACCGGCTGATGGGGGTGTCGGGCGTGACGTGATTACCACCACGATGCCGAGAGCGGGCACCACGTGCAGCAGCTGGCCGCCGTAGCCGCGGCCGTAGTAGACGCGCTCGCCGGCGAGTTCGGTGATGAACCAGCCGTAGCCGTAGTCGTCTCCGGACCAGGGTGAGCGGGCGCGTGGGATCCACGACTGTTCGATCCAGCCCTGGGGCAGCACGGTGCTGCCGTTGTTGCGCCCGTTCTGCAGGTACAGCTCGCCGAAGGTGAGCAGGTCCCGGGGCGACATGAGCATGTCATTGCCGCCGAAGTAGATGCCGTCAGGGTCCTGTGGCCAGGCCGGGAAGTGGATGCCGAGGGGCTGGCCGAGCCAGCGTCGCGCCAGCGCCAGGGTCGACTGCCCCGACCGTTCGGTGAGGATGGCGGAAAGGATGTGCCAGACCCCTGTGGAGTACTGCATCCGTTCACCCGGTGGATCCACGAAGGGGCGGGAGAGGGCGTGGGCGACCCAGTCATCGCTGGCGACCCAGCGGCCG
This sequence comes from Gammaproteobacteria bacterium, assembly GCA_020832085.1. Lineage (GTDB taxonomy): Bacteria > Pseudomonadota > Gammaproteobacteria > Pseudomonadales > Azotimanducaceae > SLTB01. The sequence continues at coordinate 75,520 of JAFIFJ010000006.1, forward strand.
TAGTTGCGCCCTGAAGTGGAGCCGAGACCTGCCCGCATCGAGAGCAGGTGGTCGACCGTCACTGCCGCGAGTTTCGGCTCCGCATCCGCCGGCAGGCGGGCGAGCAGGGAGGTGATGGGCTGATCCACATTCTCGATGAGGCCGCGTTCGATAGCGATTCCCGCCAGGGCGGATTGAACGGTTTTCGACAGCGATTTGATGTTGGTGGGCGCATCGAGGCCCGGGCCGGCGAAGTGATGCCCGGCGACCGTGATGCCATCACGGGAGACCAGCAGGGCGTGGATGGGGCCGAGTGCGCCGGCCCGCTCGATCATGCGCTGCAGATGGTCTGCTTCGATGCCCCGCGGGGCAGCCCCGCCGCTGCCGTCGGCCCGGAGCAGCGGCGACAGCAGCGTCAGTAGCATCAGCAGGAGCGTAGGCAGGCGGGGCGTCATGAATCCGGCGCAAGGCAGCAAGGAAGTCCAGTCTATCGGACCCGGCTGGACGATGGGGGTTCATGGCAACTGATTGGGGCTCTGCAGGGGCTCAAATGGCCGGGCCTCACCTACTTGCTTGACAGCAGCAAGTCGTTCAACATCGGCCCAGGTCAACTTGCTAGACAAAAGCAAGCAACCTGTTGCACTTCGAGCAGAACCGAGAAGAAGCAGCTTGGAGAGGGGAGGCAGCCTGTCGGGCTGGGCACGCAGCGTGATCAGCGCCCATCGTTCCAATCCTCTTCGAGAATGACACTTCGAGACCGTGGCACGTCCGGCGCCGAGGCGCCGGGATGCGGGCGAGCACGGCAGACAGCAGTCCACGAGGAGAACTGGCCATGAGCAGCAAGCACAGCGTGATTGGGGGCTTGGCAGGTATCGCCGCCCTGTCCCTGGCGGTGGGGCCACCCACGGCCGCAGCACAAACGCAGACCGCCTCCCGGTCTGGGGTGCTCGAGGAGGTGGTGGTCACTGCGCGGAAACGGGAAGAGAGCCTGCAGGATGTGGGGCAATCCGTCAGCGCCTTCGATGCCCAGGAGATCGAGCGACGCTTCGCCCGGGACATGCGTGACATCGTCGATATCTCCCCCAATCTGATCGTCGACGACACGTCCCAGGGCCCCGGTGGCGTCGCCGCCGTGGCGCTGCGGGGCATCGGCGTGGCCGAGGTGGAGAGCAGCTTCGATCCGGCTGTGGGTGTGGTCATCGATGGGGTCTTTCTCGGCAAGGCATCCGGTTCCATTGCCAAGATGATCGACATCGAGCGCATCGAGGTCCTGCGGGGCCCCCAGGGCACGCTGTTCGGCCGCAACGCCATTGGCGGGGTCATCAACATCACCCGCGCCAAGCCGTCCCAGGAGTTCTACGGCAAGGTCCGCGGCAGCTACGCCAACTACGACCACTACGAGTTCGATGGTCTGCTCAACGTTCCGGTGTCGGAGCAGTTCGCCGTCAAGCTCATGGCGTCCCGGCATCATCAGCGCGATGGCCACTTCCGCAACGTGGTCACCGGCCGACGCGACGGTGAAGTGGAGTACACCATGTACAGCGCCCATGCGCTGTTCGAGCCCATGCCCGATCTCGCCATCGAATACTCCTACACGCGCGAGGAGTACGATCAGGACACGCCGCCGTTGCTGAACGTGGCGCAGTCCGGTCAGCTGTTCTGCGATGCCTTTGGCTTCTGCGGAACTGCCGTGGGTGAACCCACCACGGGGGATCGCTATCGCATCGAGCAGAACGGCCCCAACGACGCCACCTTCGATGCCGATACCCACATCGCATCGGTGAACTGGGATGTCAGCGATCGCTGGACCGTGGACTACATCTTCGGCTATCGGCAGACCAAGGAAACCGTCCTGCAGGATTTCGACGGCACGCCGCTGACGCTGTTCGAGACCTCACGACCGGAGAAATTCGATCAGACCAGCCACGAGCTGCGGCTGACCCACTCGGGTGATCGCCTGGACTTCACCGCAGGCGCTTATCTCTTCGACATGGAGTACACCATCGATCTGGTGAGCTTCATCGGCTTTGCGGTGCCTGACACGATTCTCGAGATTCCGCAGACCGCCAATCAGCAGACGGACTCCTGGGCCGGCTTCTTCGAGGCGGACTATCGTCTCACCGAGGAGTGGGTCGTGACCCTCGGTGGCCGCTACAGCAAGGACAAGAAGAAGGCGCAGATCACCAACGACTTCTTCATCTCCCAGCCGGTTCCGGTGTCCAGGAGCTGGAACGAATTCACGCCCAAGGTGGGGCTGAAGTATTTCGCCAGCGATGACTTCATGGCCTACGCGCTGTATTCCACGGGTTATCGCGCCGGTGGCTTCAACGGCCGTCCCACCACCCAGGAGGCAGCAGACCTGCCCTACGACCCTGAGACCGTGGACAACATCGAGGTCGGCTTCAAGAGCCAGTGGCTGGACAACCGTCTGCGCCTGAACGCTTCCGCGTTCCGCATGAAGTACGACGACAAGCAGGAAGAGCAGAGCGTCGCGGTGGAAGTGGGAACCGGGCAGCAGACCGTGGTGGCGAACGCGGCGTCAGCGACGATCTGGGGCGTCGAGGTGGACTTCGTCTACCTGCCGCAGATCGAGGGCCTGACCATTGCCGGCAACCTCGGTTGGCTGGATGCGAGCTACGACGACTTCCTCGCGGACATCGGCCGTGGCGGCATCACCGACAATTCCGATCTGAACTTCCGCCGGGCGCCGGACTGGACCGCCAGCCTGAACGCGACCTACGAGTGGGAAGTGCAGGGAGGCACGGCCTGGACGCGGCTGGGATGGCGCTTCATTGATTCCCATGCGGTGTCGCTGTCCAACTCGCCTCAGAGCAACAACAGCGCCCAGCACCTCGTCGACGCCTCACTGAACTATCGCCATGGCAATCTGCTGCTCAGCCTCTTTGGCCGCAACCTGCTCGGAGAAGACGGCTATTCGGTGGGCTTCGATGTCGGTGGTGTGGCACCGCCTGGATCGCTGTGGACCTACACGGCACCGCGCCCGCCGCGGACCTACGGGATCCAGGTCAGCCTCGACTTCTGATGGTGGCTGACGAAGCGCTCTCGGGCTGGCTGGCCCGGGAGCTCGGCCTGCAGGACGCCTATGTCAGTGCCGAGCTCGGCGGCGGCAATTCGAACGTGACGCTGCTGGTGGAATCCGCCAGCGGCCGTCACGTCATCAGGCGGCCGCCGGCGAATACCATTTCGCCGCTGGCAGCCCGGGGCGTGCGCCGGGAGCACGACGTGCTGCGTGCTCTCGAGGCGCGCGCGCCGCTGCCGCGGGCATTGGCGTTCTGCGAGGATCCGGCCATCCTCGGTGCACCCTTCGCCGTGGTCGACTTCGTTCCCGGCGTGGCCATCACCGACCGCCTGCCGGATGCCTATGCTGCCGGCGTGGCGACCATCGATCAGCTCGGCACCGAACTGATCGACGCGCTGGCCGGCGTTCACGCCCTGCCCCTGGCCGACATGACGCAGCTGGATTGGCCGCGCCCGGACGACTTCCTGCGCCGGCAGGTGGAGCGTTGGCTGACCATCCGTGCCGGCGACACGGTGCGATCGCTGCCCCGCCTCGAGCAGGTGGGCGCGGCCCTGCTCGAGGGTCTGCCTGCCGACAGCCCGGTGACGTTGGTGCATGGCGACTTTCATCTGGACAACACCCTGTTCAGCGCGGAGCAGCCGCGCCTTGTGGCCATCATCGACTGGGAGCTGGCCACCTTCGGCGATCCCCGCCTGGATCTGGGGCTGCTGCTGGCCTTCTGGGGTGAACGGCCCGTGCCGCAACCCGGCTTCGCTTTTGTGCAGGCGGTAACCCGGCAGTCGGGCATCATCCATCGCGAGACCCTGGCGGCAAGGTGGGCGGCGGCCACGGGATTCGCTGTGGATGACCTCGGTTACTTCTGCGCCTTCGCGCTGTGGCGGCTGGCGGCCATGGTGGAGGGTGCCTACTGTCTGTTCCGCCGCGGTAAGGTCGAAGGCGACTACGCGCGCAATCTCGAACACGACGTTCCGGCGCTGCTCGACGAGGCCGCGGTGCATCTCCAACTGGACTGCCAATTGGACTGAAGGAGCAACAGCAATGGCCGCCATCCACAGCACCATGATGCACGCTCCCCTCACGGTACAGCGCCTGCGCGCTCATGGGGCGCGCCATCATGCTCATGCCCGGGTGGCGAGCTTCGATGGATCGAAGGTGGGCAGCGCCACGTTCGGTGAAGTGGCAGAGCGTTCCGAACGCCTCGCGGCCGGTCTGGCGACGCTGGGTTTGGAGCCGGGCGACCGCGTCGCCACCCTGTGCTGGAACCATCAGGCTCACATGGAGGCCTACCTCGCGGTGCCGTGCATGGGGGCCGTGCTGCATACGCTGAACCTGCGCCTGTTTGCGGAGCAGCTGGCCTTCGTGATCGAGCACGCGCAAGACCGGGTGCTGATCGTCGATGCCTCCCTGCTGCAGCTGCTGGCCGAGCAGTGGCAGCGTCTGCAAAGCGTCAGGACCGTGATCGTGGTGGGCGATGCCGCCGAGCTGCCTGTGCTCGCGGATCGAGACGTCTTGGCCTACGAAGATGTGCTCACGCGCAGCAGAGACTTCGCCTGGCCCGAACTCGATGAGAACGCGGCGGCAGCGATCTGCTACACCAGCGGTACCACGGGCGACCCCAAGGGCGTCGTCTACAGTCAGCGCACGGTATTCACCCACTCCCTGGCCTCCATGGCTCGTGACACCTTCGGCATCGGCCAGGACGACCGCATCCTGCTGCTGCCGCCCATGTTTCACGCCAATGCCTGGGGCCTGCCGTACTCGGCCTGGCTGGCGGGGGCCGATCTGGTCATGCCGGGAGAGCACCTGCAGCCCGACAAGGTCCGGCGCCTGATCGAGCTCGAGCGCCCCACCTTCAGCGCCATGGTGCCGACGCTGATCAATGATCTGCTGCGGGCCCATCGCAGCGAGCCCCTGGACATGGGCAGTTTCCGGCTGCTGGTCTCAGGCGGGTCTGCAGTGGCGCCGGCGCTGATCCGGGCGGTGCGCGAGACCTGGGACCTGCCGCTGCTGCAAGGGTGGGGCATGACCGAGACCAGTCCCCTGTGCGCTCTGTCGATCCCTCCCCGTGATGCGAACCCCGAGGAGGAGGTCAGCTGGCGGGCCACCGCCGGGCGGCCGGTTCCCGGCATCGAGGTGCGCCTGCGTGACGACGACGGTCAGCCGGTGGCGGAGAACGGCGTCGATGTGGGTGAACTGCAGCTGCGCGGCCATTGGGTGACCGGCGGCTATCACGGCGGTGTCGCCAGGGATTCGTTTACAGACGACGGCTGGTTGCGCACGGGAGACGTGGGCAGTATCGACGCCGCCGGCTATGTCCGCATCAGTGATCGCAGCAAGGATGTCATCAAGTCCGGCGGAGAATGGATCTCGTCAGTCGAGCTCGAGAACCGGCTGCTGGAACAGCCTGCCGTGGCAGAGGTGGCCATTGTGGCGGTGCCGGATCCGCGCTGGGAGGAGCGTCCGCTGGCGGTGATCGTCGCCACCGAGAATGCCGGCGTGGATTTTGCTTTGCTCAGGCAGGGGCTGGCCGATCAGGTGGCCCGGTTCTGGATTCCGGAGTACTGGGCGCTGCTGCCGAGTTTGCCTCGGACCAGCGTCGGCAAGATCGACAAGCGAACATTGCGCGAGCAGGTGCGGTCCGGCAGGCTCGAAATCACCGAGTGCAGGGACTGATTGAGCGGCAGGAGGCAAGGGGCAGATGGCGCGATCGAGGCGCGAGTTCGTCACACTCCCTGATGGCGGGAAGCAACCTGCAGAGGGCGAGGCCGGTGACCGTCAGGGTGGCAAGCGTCGACGCCTGACCCAGGCCGAACGGACGGCGCTGTCGGACACCCGCATGTTCAATGCGGCGATGATGCTGATCAGCGAGCATGGCGCCAACCGGACCACGCTGAAGGACATCTGCGAACAGGCCGGATACAGCCGGGGCCTCGCCAACTACCGCTTCGGATCCAAGGAAGTGTTCCTGCAGGAACTGCTCCGGCACTTCAATCGCGCCTGGGTGGATCAGCTCAAGAGCTACACCGACGGGCGGACCGGGCTCGATGCCTTCATCCATGCCATGAACGCGCTGGAGCACTTCCTGTCCGAATACCACCGCTACATGCGCGGCGGCTACATCATCTGGTACGAATCCATTGGCGGCGACAATGAAGTCCGGCGCCAGCTCAAGCGCAATCACGAGGCCTACCGCCGGGACGTCAAACTGTGGCTGAAGCAGGGCGTGGAGGAAGGCTCGGTGGTGGCGTCGGTGGATGCTGACAACTTCGCGACGTTCTACTGTTCCTTCGTGTTTGGCACGATCTATCAGTGGCTGGTGAATCCGGATGCCATCGACCTGCCCGGCTTCTTCGAGTACGTGCGGGGCATGGTGCGCAAGCAGCTTGCCGCCGCGCCGGATCCTGCCTGACTGCTCCGGGCCCGCTCACAGGTTGGCCGAAAGCCCCCCATCCACCGGCACCACGGCGCCGGTCATGTAGCTTGATCCCGCAACCCAGAAAATGACGTCGGCGATCTCCGCTTCGGCGCCCTCGCGGCGCATGGGAATGCGCTTGACGATGCGCTCCCTGGCACGCTCGTCCACGGCTGCGGTCATGGCCGTGCGGACGAAGCCCGGGACCACCAGATTGACCCGGATGTCGTGGCGCGCCAGCTCCACGGCCAGCACTCGGGTCAGGCCCGCCAGGCCGGCCTTCGAGGCAGCGTAGGGTGAGTCTCCGGCGAAGCCCCGGAAGCCCACCACGGCACCGACGTTGACGATGGCGGACCCCGCGGCAAGGTGGGGACGCAGGGCCCGGATCAGCCGGAACGGCGCGGACAGGTTGACGTTCAGGACCGCGTCCCAATCTTCGTCCGACAGCGTTTCGAGCAGGCCGCCGCGGTGCAGGCCGGCATTGTTGACGAGAACGTCCACGCCGCCGAAGGCACCGGTGACGGTGGCCAGCGCGCGCTCCACGTCGTCCGGGTCGGTGACGTCCACGGCCACGCCCAAGGCGCGCTCCCCGAACTCCCTGGCGAGACCTTCCACAGCGGCCTGATTGCGGGCGAAGAGGGCGACCCGCTCTCCTGCGGCCAGCGCCCGTCGGGCGACGGCGAGCCCGATGCCCCGGGAGGCTCCGGTGACGATCCAGCGTCGTTTCGCTTCAGTATTCACGCCGGTGGTGATCCATAAGATATTGATTTTATTGGCGCGGCCAGGATTGCTGCGCTTCGCTCGCAAGGATTGGAGCGTTGGCAAACGTTGCCGCGAGCAGATCTGATCCTGACCTACTTGCTGGTGTCTAGCAAGTGTGTTTTGATCGTTCGTGAATCGAGCTGTATGCCCAGTTGGCCAGAAGGAAAAGCTCGAACAGCAGGAGGGAGAGGGATCATGGCGGGGAGACTCGAAGGCAAGGTCGCGCTGGTTTCCGGCGGTGCCAGCGGCATCGGCGCAGCCCACGTCCGGGTGTTTGCCCGGGAGGGCGCCAAGGTGGTGGCGGGCGACCTGCAGGAAGAGCTCGGCGAGAAGGTCTGCGAGGAGGTGCGCGCTGCTGGCGGCGAGGCCAGCTTCCTGCGCCTCGATGTGACGGATGCCAGCAGCTGGAAGCACGCGGTGGCGGAAACGGTCAGGCGCTACGGCAAGCTGACGACCCTCATCAATAACGCCGGCATATTTCACGCAGGCGGAGTGGAGACCGAGACCGAAGAAGGCTGGGCGAAGATGATCGCGGTCAATCAGACCGGTGTCTTTCTGGGCATGCGTATGGCCATGCCGGAGCTGAAGAAAACGGGCAATGCGGCTATCGTCAACATCTCCTCGCTCTATGGCCTTATCGGCAGCCCGGGAAACATCAGCTACCACGCCACCAAGGGTGCGGTGCGCATCATGAGCAAGTCCGCCGCCCTGGAGTACGTCGGGGATGGCGTGCGGGTGAACTCGGTTCATCCGGGACAGATCAGGACGCCGATCCTTGCCAATCTTACCCCGGAGCAGGACGCGGCCATCAAGGCGGCCATTCCCATGGGCCGCATGGGCGAACCCGAGGACATCGCCCACGGCTCCCTCTACCTCTGCTCGGACGAAGCGAGTTACGTAACGGGTATCGAGTTGTCCATCGATGCCGGCTGGAGCGCAGGCTGATGGCCTCATGGGACGGGTCGATCTGACGCGTCCCGGCAGGCAATGAAGGGGAGACCACGATGAATACCACGGACATCCAGGCGCTGCTGGCGCGCATCGACGAGCTGGAGTCCCGCAATGCGCTGCGTGACCTGGTCTCGGACTACTGCCACGGCTTCGACAAACGGGACTTCGACCGCTTCCTGGCCATCTGGTGGGAGGATTGCGTCTGGGACATCGGCCCGCCTTTCGGCGTCTTCGAGGGGCACGAAGGGATCCACAAAGCGGTATACGATGTGCTGTACCCGTTCTGGCGCGAGACCCACCACCTCACCACCAATCTGCGGCTCTGCTTCGAGACGCCGGACATCGCCTTCGGGACCTGTGACGTCGATTGCATGGGCGCTGATGTGGAGGACAATTTCCTGGTGGTGGGCGCGACCTACAACGATCGCTTCGAGCGTCGCGACGGCGTCTGGCGCATCGCCAGAAGGCAGGTTCAGATGCACTACTTCAATCCGTTGCCCGGCGCCCGGATGCAGGGACCACAGGCCTGACCCGCAAGGGCCGGCAGCGCAGAACCACGAGGGGAGAGGATCCATGCCGAGACTGGCTGTCGAAGACGACCGGCAACTGCACTACGAGTTCCACGAAGGGCCGAAGCGGCCGGTGGTGCTGATTCACGGCTGGGGCGCGAACACCCGGGTCTGGGACACCGTGACGGCAGCGCTGACGGACGCCGGCCATGCCGTGCTCTGCTACGACCAGCGCGCCTGCGGGCAGTCCGACAAGGACTTCCGGGCCAACGACGTTGCGCTGGGCATCGGTGACGCGGTGAAGCTCATCGAACATCTTGGGCTGCAAGGCTGTGTGGTCAACGGCTGGTCACTGGGCGGCGCTGTGGCCGTCGGCGCGGCCCACGCCTTGGGCGGACGCTGCGCCGGAGTGGTGCTCACGGGCGGTGCCACGCCGCGATACGTGCAGGCAGCTGACTTCCCCCACGGCGGCGAGGCCGAAGCCGTGGCGCAGACGGTAGCCGCCCTGCGCGCCGACCGGCCCGCCTTCCTCTGGCAGTTGGCCACTGCGGTCTGCGCCAAGGAACCGGCGGCTGGGATCAACGACTGGCTGCGGACGATCTTCTGGCAGACCAGTCCCGTGGCGGATGCAGCCCTGGCCAGCCTTGCGCAACTCGATCAGCGACGCGAACTGGCGGAGCTCTCCATGCCGCTGCTGTCCATGATCGGCAGCGAGGACGCCTTCGTGGATCCGGCCATCGGCCGGCTGGCGGCAGAGATGGCACCCCACGGCCGCCTCAGCGAGTACGAGGGTGTGGGCCACGCGCCCTTCCTCGAGGACGCCGAGCGCTATCGCCGGGAACTGCTCGAATTCGTGGCCGGCCTGGGCTGAAGGGGCAGATCATGAGTGGCGTGCGCTTCGGACTCTGGTACGACTTCCGCAATCCCGGGCCGGATGCCCCGGCCTTCGAAGATCTCTACGAGGATGTGCTCGATCAGATCGTTGCCGCCGAGCAGATGGGCTTCGCTTCGGTCTGGCTCACCGAGCATCACTTCGTCGATGACGGCTATACCCCGTCGCCGCTGATCCTCGCGGCCGCCATAGGCGCCCGTACCCGGACCATGCGGCTTGGCACCAACCTCATCATCCTGCCCCTGCACGACCCGGTGCGCATTGCCGAGGATGCCGCGACCCTGGCCATTCTCACCCGCGGCCGCTTTGATCTCGGCGTCGCCATTGGCTATCGGGAGGCGGAGTTCGAGGCCTTTGGCCGCAGCCTCAAACATCGACCCAGCCTCATGGAAGAGTCGGTGGAGATCATCCGCCGGGCCTGGCGCGGCGAGGCGCTGAACTTCGAAGGCAAGCGCTTCCGCTACGGTGACGTGCGGGTCACGCCCCAGCCGGCCATGGCCCCGAGGCTGTTCATCGGCGGCATGGCGGAGCCTGCCATCGAGCGGGTTGCCCGCATTGGTGACGGGCTGCTGTCCACCGGGGGCATCGGTCACGACGTCTATGTGGAGGCGCTGCGCCGGCAGGGCCGGGACCCCTCCGAGGGCCGTATCGCTGCCGGCAACTGGGCCATCATCGCCGAGGACCCGGTGGCGGAGGCCGAGAAGCTCGGTCCCTACATCCTGCATCAGACCAACCAGTACATTCGCTGGGGTGCCTTCGGGCCACCGGCGTCCACGCCTGAATTCGCGGACGCCCCGACGGCCATCGAGAACGGGCTTTATCAGCTGTGGACGGCGGATGAAGCCGTGCGCCACCTGTCGGGCATGCTCGAGCAGTACCCGCAGATCGAGGACGTTCACTTCTGGGCCCAGTTTCCCGGTGAACCGGTGGAATCGGGCACCCGGCGCATGGAGTACATCGCGGAGCACGTGCTGCCGCGATTGCGCTAGGGGTCGACGAAAGAGCCTGCGCAGAAGCAACAATGCAACTGAACGACGCCCGCAAGAGGCGTTGCCGTATTCCCAGGAGGAGGGCAGTACCCATGACCACCGAGAACCGGAGCGCGAGCGAGACACCGCAGAAGGCCGGTCGGCCGCAGGTCGATTACGACGCCATCGTCATCGGTGCCGGCTTCGCCGGACTGGCGCTGATCCATTACCTGCGCAAGGCGGGCCTCTCCGTCCGTGTCTTCGACCGGGCCTCCGACATTGGCGGGACCTGGACCTGGAACCGCTATCCGGGTGCGGCCACCGACAGCGAGAGCTACTACTACTGCCTCACCTTCTCCAAGGAACTGCTGCAGGAGTGGTCCTGGACCAAGCGCTACCCCGACTGGAAGGAAACCCACAGCTACATGCACTTCGTCGCCGACAAGTGCGACATGTGGCCACACATCCAGCTCAACACCGAAGTGGTCGACGCCAAGTATCTGGACGACAGTGGCCGCTGGCAGATCACCACGGGCAATGGCGACACCTTCACCTGCAAGTACTTCATCAGCGGTATGGGCATGATCTCGGAGCCGGTGATTCCGACGATCGAGGGCATGGACCGTTTCAAGGGACCGCTGTTTCACTCCGCGCGCTGGCCCCAGGAAGGCCTGGATTACGCGGGTAAGCGCGTCGGCGTCATCGGCGCCGGTGCCACCGCCGTACAGATGGTTCCCGTGCTGGCCGAGACCGCTGCCGATGTCACCGTCTTTCAGCGCACGCCCAACTACATTCTGCCGGCCATGCAGCAACCCATGACGCCGGAGTGGGAAAAGGAGATCAAGGAGAACTACGAGGCCATCGTGGCCAAATGCCGCAATCACGTTTTCGGCATGGCCTTCGACAGCCCGGTAGGCCGCAACGCCGTTGATACGCCTGAAGAGGAACGGCGGCGGATCTTCGAGGAGAACTGGACCGGCAGTTTCCGCTGGGTCTTCGAGACCTTCGACGATCTGCTGGCCAATCCCGAGGCCAACCGCATGGCATCGGAGTTCATCATCGAGAAGATGAAGGAGCGGGTGAAGGACCCCGAACTGGCGGAACTGCTGACGCCGAGCTTCGACGACTACCCGCTGTTCGCCAAGCGTCCGCCGCTGGACCACGGCTATCTGGAAGCCTTCAACCGCGACAACGTGCACCTGGTGGACATCAAGGACCGCGAGCCCATCGTCCGGATCACCGAAACCGGCGTGCGCACCACGGAGAACCACTACGAGTTCGACATCATCGTGTTGGCCACCGGGTTCCGGGCCTACACCGGGGCTCTGGAAGCCTTTCCCATTCGCGGCCGCAGCGGACAGACTCTGCGTGAGAAGTGGCAGACGGTGTCCCAGTGCATCATGGGTGTCTGCGTGGCCGATTTCCCCAACATGTTCGTGGTGACCGGGCCCCAGGCACCTTTTGCCAATCTGCCCACCTCCATCGAGCAGAACGTCATCTGGATCACCCACTGCATCGAGAAGATGGAACGTGAGGGCTACGACGTGTTCAAGCCGCGCCGGGAGGCGGAGGAAGCCTGGACGGCACATACGGCGGAGATTCACGCCCAGACCCTGATGGCGGAGGGCGACAAGGTCAATTCCTGGATGATGGGTGCGAACCTCGAAGACAAGCCGCCGCGGGTGCTGATCTATTTCGGCGGCGCGAACAACTACTACGACCTGCTGGACCAGTCGGCTAACGAGGGCTTCCCCGAACTCGAATTCGAGAAGTTCGCCAGCTGAACGCAGGAGCAGCGGTCCCGAGGACGTCAACCGAAGGCAGCGCCATCATCATGCGGCGTCCATGGCATCATGGGCGCAATGGCCGTCCGGGACGGCGTTGATGCGGGGGGCAGCAGCAAATGATGGACTGGCTCGAGACCCAATGGCGGGCGCGACCGTGGTGGATGAACATCATTTTCGCGTTCTGTCTCTACATGACCTTCATCTACATGCCCTTCGATTTCCTGGTGAAGCCGCTGTACCTGCCCATTTCGGCGGCGGAGGAGGTGTGGTTCGGCATCACCCTGCATGGCTGGGCAGCCAAGGTCACCGAGCCGCTGCACTGGATCATCTACGGGGCGCTGGCCTACGGCTTCTGGACCATGCATCCGCGGATGTGGCCCTGGGCAGGGGTCTACTGTGCCCAGATCATGATTGCCATGCTGGTGTGGAACCTGCTGGATCCCCGCGGTGGCGGCTGGGTGGCCGGGCTGATCGCGGCTGCGTTTTTCGCCATCCCCACCGTGGCGCTGCTGCGTGCCCGTGACCGCTTCCAGGGTCAGGAGGCGTCGACCGCGGAGCCGGCATGACCATCAGGCGTTTGCCATATCGACTTCGATCCACGGAACCCTCGGCGTCGAGCGGCCTCGAAGCATGCGACATCAACGGTAACCGAGGCTCGACAACCCATTGATCCCGCGCATCCTGAAGTGGGCCCTCTTCGCTGCGGCGGTGGCGACTGCTGTCTGGCTCTACCAGCAAGTGAAGGTACTGGACGCCGAGGTGACCAGCCGTTTCGAGGGCAAGCGCTGGGAGCTGCCGACTCAGGTCTACGCCCGGCCGCTGGAACTTCACGAAGGCAGCAGGCTGGCCCGGGACGAGCTGGTCGAGGAACTCGATCGGCTCGGCTATCAGCGGCTGTCGCAGGTGCAGCGACCGGGGCAGTATCAGCTGCATGCCGGCGCCGTCGATGTGGCCACGCGGGGCTTCCGTTTCTGGGACGGCAGCGAACCGAGCCGCCACATCCGGGTACGCTTCGGGGCTTGGGGCATCACCGAACTCAGCGCCCTCGACGGCGGCGAGCCGGTGGTCCTGCTGCGACTCGATCCCTCCACCATCGGCAGCATCTATGCCCGTCACGGTGAGGATCGAGTGCTGGTCCGCCTCGATGACGTGCCCCAGGTGCTCATCGACGCCTTGCTGGCCGTGGAAGACCGTCACTTCCGCTCCCATCATGGGGTGCATGTCCAGTCCCTGGTCCGTGCGCTGCTGGCGAATCTTCGGGCCAGGGCCGTGGTGCAGGGTGGCAGCACCATCACCCAGCAGCTGGTGAAGAACTTCTACCTGGACAACCGCCGCACCCTGCGTCGCAAGTTCGACGAGGCGCTGATGGCGCTGATCCTGGACTGGCGCTACGGCAAGCACGAGATCCTCGAGGCCTACATCAACGAGATCTACCTGGGCCAGGACGGTGATCGCGCCGTGCATGGCTTCGGCCTCGGCAGTCAGTTCTACTTTCAGCGCCCGCTGGCTGAACTGAAGGACCACGAGGTGGCGCTGCTGGTCGGCATCATCCGCGGCCCGTCCTACTACGACCCGCGCCGGCGGCCGGAACGTGCCCGGGAGCGGCGGGATCGGGTGCTCACCGTCATGGCCGATCAGCAGGCAATCACGGTCGAGGCGGCTGCCCGCGCCCTGGACGCGCCGTTGGGGGTGGTGGATCGTGCGGGCCAGACCACCCGCTATCCGGCCTTCATGGGGCTGGTGCAGCGGCAGCTGCAGGAGCACTACCGGGCCGAGGATCTGCGGTCCGAGGGGCTGCGCATTTTCACCACGGTGGATCCTGCCCTGCAGTCCCGGGTCGAGCGCAAGCTGGCAGGCAGGCTTGCCGACATCGAAGGGCAGCGTAACCTGCCTGCGGGCAGTCTCGAGGCCGCGGCGGTGGTGACGGACACCGATACCGGCGAAGTGCTGGCCTTGGTGGGTGGGCGTCAGGCCCGCTTCGCAGGGTTCAATCGGGCGCTGGATGCCCGCCGCCCCGTCGGTTCCCTGATCAAGCCCTTCGTCTATCTGGTGGCCTTGCAAGAGCCCCGGCGCTTCGATGTGGTCAGCATTGTGGAAGACACGCCGATCTCGGTGCCGCTGCCGGGGGGAAGGGTGTGGGAACCCCGCAATTTTGATCGCACCTGGCACGGGCCGGTGCCCTTGTACCTGGGGCTGACGGAGTCCTACAACGCCGCCACGGTGCGGCTGGGCATGGATGTGGGGGTGGAGACCGTGGTCGACGCTCTGGCCCGGTCTGCCACGATCCCACGCCCCCCACCGCATCCGTCACTGCTGCTCGGCGCGGTGGAGATGAGTCCGGTGGAGGTGGCAGACCTCTATCAGACCCTGGCCAGCGGGGGGTATCGGTCCCTGCCCCGCGCCATTCGGGAAGTAACCACCGCCGACGGAGCGCCTTTGTCCCGCTACCCGCTCACCGTAGCCCGGGCCATCGACCCGGAGCCGGCGTATCTGGTCAATCGGCTGCTGCAGGAAGCCATCCGCAGCGGTACCGGCCGCCGGGCCCGCCAACTGCTGCCGGAGAGTTGGAATCTGGCTGGCAAGACGGGGACCTCGGATGGTCTGCGGGACAGCTGGTTTGCCGGGTTCGGCGGGGACCGGTTGGCGGTGGTGTGGGTCGGTCGGGATGACAACGCGCCGTCCGGACTGACAGGCGCCACCGGTGCGCTGCCGGTGTGGATCGACATCATGGCGGAGGTTCGCCCGCGTCCCCTGGAACTGCGCCCGCCCCAGGGTGTTCAGGAACTCTGGGTCGAGGCGGCCACCGGCTTGGGCAGCGGTCAGGGGTGTCCGGACGCGGTAAGCTTGCCGTTTCTCCGGGGCACCGGCCCGGTTCGCCATGGCGATTGCGGCGAGCCGACGGTGATGGCAACGGTACCGGCCGAGGACGAGCCGCCCGGGCTGCTGCGGCGTATTCGCGACTGGTTCGGTGGCTGAAGGGCGCCCCTGCAACGCAACCTAATCAGCGGTGATCTCAAACACCATGGTCGAAAACACAGTTCAGCATCAAGGCTTCGAAGAGGAGTCCCTGTTCGCGACGGCCGCTGGTCGGAATCGGTACCGATTCCGCCTGCGCTGGCCTCTGCTCGCAGCAGTATCACTATGGCTCGCAGCCTGCGCCCCCCTGGCTCCCGAGCCGCCTGTGGAACCGCAGCCGGAAGCTCCTGAGGCCGTCGAGGCCCCGCTGCCGCCGGCCCTGCTGGCCTTGGTGGACCGTGCCGCGGAGTTCTCGGCGGCAGGTGATCACGATGACGCGGCTGCGGCGTTGGAGCGGGCGCTGCGACTGTCGCCGGAGGAGCCTGGATTGTGGCATCGGCTGGCGGCGGTCCGGCTGGCTCAGGGGGATTGGGGTGCGGCGGAAGCCATGGCGCAGCGCTCTCTGGACCGGGATGAACGGGGGGTGTGGCGACGGGCAAACTGGCGGCTGATCGCCGAGGCCCGGCGTCAGGCCGGTGATCGTGCCGGAGCCAGGGAGGCCGAAGCGCGTCTGCGCGCCGGCTGAGCCGTCGGCTTCAAAGCACCCCTGTGAAGGCCAGGATGGCGAAGATCGCCATCAGGCCGCCGGCAAGCAGCATCATGCCGCGAAACAGCATCTGCTGTGCTTTGGCGGCTCCTTGCGTCTCCAGATCTTCGAGTTCTTCCGCGTCGAGCCCGGCGCCGACTTCGTGGTCCGGATCGGCCAGCAGCGCCACGGCGTCGGCGTGCTGGGCATCGATCACCGCCCACAGTGCAGCCTGCGACCGGTCCTTGCGCAAACCTACGGCCCGCAGCAGGGAGGCGGTGTTGGTGACGTGGGGCACGATGCCGTTAGCGCGCAGGAAGGCGGCGCGTTCTTCCGCCTCGGAGCGAGTGGGATAGCGAGCAACGATGCGCATGATGGAAGGTTGGGCACTCAGTGGCAGGCGGCTGGTCGGCCAGAGTACGCAACTGAGCGGGCTCCGGCCAATCAGCGTCGGAAGCCGGACGGCGAGAGCAGAACGAAAAAACGGCGCGGGTCCGAAAACCCGCGCCGCCGTTCCTGGAACTTTCTTATAGGATCAAACTTATAGGATCAAAAGGTCGTGGGTCAGCCGTTATCGATCAGTTGGCAGCGAGCAGATCGGAGCGCTCGGCCGGCGTGATGGTCAGCGTGCCATTGGGCCGGATGCGGCAGACCGCGCTGGCGAGCACGTCATCCGAGCCGGGATGGGTGGCCGTCAGTTCGATCACGGTGGTGCGCTTGCGGCCGAGAGAAACATTGACGTTCGGCTGCAGGCTGGGCATGACTTCGAGGGAAACGGTTGGTCCAGCCGGAAGATGCTCGGCGGAGAAGGCATCGAAGCAGGCCTTCATGGCTGCGTCGGCTTGGGCGAAAGCAGGCGCTGCGGCCAGCGTGGCAACGGCGAGTGCAATGGCGGAGGTGCGAATCATCTTGCTCATGGCTTTGGACTCCTGGGGTTCAGATAGTGGCTTGACCCCTCCTTCCCACCTTGTCTAAAGCAGTATGCGTGCCAATATTAGAAATCATTTAAAAACATAGTGTTAAGAGTTTGGTGGGCCTTTGGTCCAAGTTTTGCGTGCACCAAATGTCACCCCAGGTAACAGTCTGCACCATTCCGGGTCCGGTGCCTGACTCAGTTGCTCTGCTGCGGATCCACCACCCACTCGGCGTCCTCGAATTCGCCGATGACGCGGACCTCCACGAACTCAGCCTGCTCCTCGATGATCCTGCGCACCGCCTCCGGTTGCCTTGACTCCATGGCATCGCGCTCGGCCTTGGATGCCCAGGTGGCAATGGCCAGCATCACGTTGGGATCGCCGATCTTGCGGTGCAGCCGCGTGCCGCGGGCGCCCGGGGCCTGCTGAATGATGGCGCTGGCGCGCAGCCAGGCGTCGGCATAGGCCTCGGCGCTGTGACCGGGGCGGATGTGAACTTCGAAGATGAAATGCATATCCCGGGTCTCCTGATTCGGGTCCAACAGATATGTGATGGTGTAACAAAAGTGTCGGCGTCTTATAGAGGAAAGATGGCTGTCTGCTGATGTCGGGACGGGTGCAATAAACGCTTTCCTGACTTCCTGGATGTCCATTAAAGTTTGGGCTCCGCGGAAGGCGGGGCTGTGGTTGATCGTTCAGGCTCGTCGTCCTTCTCGGATCGACTCCAGATCTGAGGATTGTGCACGATGCCGACATCACTGCCCCGCCCGAGTTCGGCCCGGTTGCTCATCCTTCTGTGCGTGACCTTCCTGCTGTGGGTGCCCCACGGAGCCATGGCTCAGCAACAGCCTGCCGGGAGGGTGACGGTGGCCGTCGGCCTCGTCGAAGCGGTGGCTGCTAATGGCGACGTTCGCCGCCTTCAGCGCGGTGACCCGGTGTTCGAGAGCGACACTTTGCGCAGCGGCGCCAACGGGCGCGCCCAGTTGCGTTTCACCGATCGCAGCATGCTGTCGCTGCGGCCCGACACGGTGCTGGCTTTGGAAGACTATGCCTTCGATGCGGGCAATCCGGCGGCCGGGCGCCAGACGCTGACGCTGGATCGCGGTGGCTTCCGCACCCAGACCGGCGCCATCGCCCGCGCGAACCGCTCGGGTTACCGGGTCCAGACGCCGGTAGGCGTCATCGGGGTGCGCGGCACGATCTTCGAATGTCACCAGGAGGCGGGTGGTGGCCTGCTGGTGGGGGCCAATCAGGGCGGTGTGCTGGTGGAGAGCAGCACGGGCCAGGTCGGTGCCATTGGTGTTGGTGAGGCCTTCGATTACCTGCGCGTCAATCCGGACGGCAGCATCGAGTTCCTGCTCGAGGTGCCCGAAGTGTTCTCGGTGTCACCGGGCATTGATGAGCAAGGCTCCGATGACGAAGGCAGTGACGTCGATGCGGGTGATACCGGTTCATCATCGGTGGCTGCGGGCGGGGGGGCGGCGGAGTCGACGGCCGGCTTTGATGCGGATCTGGGCGGTGAAGGGATCAGCAGCATCAATGATCCGGAAGCGGGCGGCATCATCGCTCCTGCCGAGGTCGGCAGCGGCGAGCCGCCGACCACCGAGCCGCTGGAGCCTGTGGCTTCGAAGGCGCTGACAGCGGCCGAACTCGCCCAGCTTCAGGCCGGCTTTGGCTACGTTCAGGCGGAGTGCTGCTTTACCGGCCGGGCTTTCAAGGGCCGGACCACGGACCCCCGGCTCAGTGCCGGCAGAGACACGGTTCTCGCCAACGGTGGCATCGGCGTCCTCAATCCGATTTTCAACGACGTTGCGCCCAACAACGTGATCGTACGGCGGGACGGTGCTTTCGTGGCCCTCTATGAGGATATCGGTGGGCCGGCTGAGCTGTCCCAGTTCGAGTGGCAGGGCTTCGGCGACGGTGGCCCCATGGGCATCTACAACGCCCTCGATGGCTCGCTGATCCGCGGCATCGATGGCAACCTGCTGGTGCTCGCCGGGCGCATCACCGACGTTGCCAGTCTGATTGGTACCGGTCGCTATGAGATCGTCGAGCTGACCCAGGGCTTCTTCCTCGGTGACACTTCCATCGAGCCTCAGGTGCTGGCAGGCGCCGACATCAGTTTCAATGTCGATTTCGGTTCGGGTCAGGTTTTCGGTGGTGTGGCGCGGGCATTCATCAACCCCGCGGATGCGTCCTCAGCACCCGGCAGCCGCGATCGTCTGGAGGCCTTCTTCACGGGGCAGGTGGGTCTTGCCAACGCCAATCCCTTCGTGGACTTCACGGTCTCCGGTGGTCGCGTCTTCAACGCGGATGGTACTCGTGGCGGCAATGGCCTGATCGATGCGGACGAGTCGAGTCTCGTTGGGATGTTTGCGGGCGATGGGTCCATTTTCAACATGGCCTTCTCCCTGACCTCCAGGTCCGATCCGGCGCTCAGCTCGCCGTTCGAACGCATCAACGCTGTCGGCACGGCCGTGCTCGGTCGTCAGGACCTGCGTCTGCAGCCGGCAGAGATTACCCAGATCCAGCAAGGGCGCATCTTTGTCGCCGCGGGCTGCTGCGATGCGGACAGTGGCACAGCCGTCGGTGTGGCCAGCGACCCCCTGGCAGCACTCAATGGCGCCTTCGTGCTCGGCGAGAACCTGGATGCCGAGGGCTTTGGCCTGTCCCGATTCGATCCCGATCTTTTCCGGACCACGCCCACGGTGATCGCCCGCAAGGCCGGTGCCATCGCATCGCTGAATCCCGACTTTCCGGTGCATCCTGACATCGGCCTCGTGGCCGGCGGATGGTTCGGCCGCGACGGCAACCGGCCGCTGATCATCGACCCCGACACCGGGACGATCCTGGAGGAAATCGATGACACCGTCCTGTTCATGGTGGGCTTTCCGTCGACCATCGCGGCGCTGCAAAGCACGGGTTTCACCACCTTTGCCGGAGCGTCGAACCGACCCGTCGAGTTCGAAGGCGAAACGGTACTGACGGCGGGCGGTTTCGCGCGTTCCAACGTGGCCGATATCCTGCCTCCCGTCACGTTCACACCGGGGGTGTCCATTTCTTTCAATGTCGACTTCGCCACCGGCCAGGTCAGCGGTGGGCACCTGTACCTTCTGACCAATTTCGACACCTCCGGGCCATTCGACCAGGAGCAGGGTTTCTCGTTGTTCTTCGACGGGCAGGTTGCGCTGTCTGCCGGCAACCCCGTCATTGCGGTGAACGTCATCGACGGCGTCTTCGGCAAGAACACGCCCGTGAATGTGGCCGACAGCGAGATCGACATCTTCTTCGGTGGCGCAGGGGAGGGCACGGACAGCGATCTGGTGGCCTTTGGTGCCGCGAGCATCCAGACCCTTGGGCCTGACCCCATCGTCTACGCCTCGACTTTCAGCGTTGGCCGATTCTTCCTGGCCGAGCAACGGCTGACTGCGGCCGAAGCCCTGCAGCTGTCACCGCCCGGTGAAGTCCGCCTGGGCATGGCAGCCTTTTCCCGGCTTGCCAATGGATCCCCGGCGGGGCTGCCCATCGGAGCCGAGGGTCTGCTGCTCGGTCGGGCGGCGGACGCCAGCGTGCTGAGCGATCCCTTCATTCTCGGTGCCAATCCGCTTTACGTACGGGACGTGGACGGCTCGCCGGTAGCTACCAGCACCCGACGAAGGAGCTTTCTGTCGCAGCCCTATGAGTTCCTGCTGCGGCGTAACAGCGCCCTGGAGGTCACGCCCCTGTTCGAATCCAACGTCCGGCCCATGGGTGCTCCGGACTACTCTGCCCAGGGTTTTGCCATCTCCTGGGGCGCCTGGGCCGCATCGAGCCCGGGCACCGGTGCGAAGATCCACAATGATCGGACCGACAATGCCAACGGCGTGATCATCGATCGGGACGTGTTCTTCGCCAGTATCCGGCCCACACCTCAGGGCCAGATGCCGGTCATGGGGGTGTTCAGCTATGGTGGCAGTCTCGGTGGTGGCGACCTGGCCGTGCTCGGCAGCGGCGGCGGCTCCATCAGCGGCGCCAGCGCTGCCAGCTTCACCGACTTCAGCGTCGACTTCGAGGTGGACTTCACCACCGGCGCCATCAGCAATGGCTCGCTGATGGCCTCTTACATCGAGCCCCTCGACTCCCTGGTGACTGACTGGAACGTGGGCTTCGGTGGCTTTGTCAACGGCGCGGTGGCTGACCTTGCGGTCAACAGCCTCGCCGTCAGCTTCGACGGGGTGGCCGCCGGCGGACCTTCGGGTCTGTACCCCTTCGATGCCAGCATCAGCGGTATCTTCACGGGCCCCGGTGCGGAGCGCTTTGGCGGCGGCTTCAGCATCACGGCCGAAGGCAGCCTGTCGGGAACCTTCGAGTCCATTGAGGGCCTTTTCGTGATCGATCGACTGAGCGGAGTTGCCCAATGAGCACGAAGATCAGCATGACGATGCGGGGGCGATACGTATTGGCCGCGGCCATGCTTGCCGCGCTGACCGGACCGGTCGCCGCCCAGCAGGTGGACACGATCAACACGCTGCGGGAGCTGGTGAACCAGGGCCAGTACCAGCGTGCCTTCGAACTCGGTCAGGCGGCGGAGGAGCGCTACGAAGGCCGCGCCGAGTTCGACTTCCACTATGGTCTGGCAGCCCTTGAGACCGGCCGCTAT
>JAFIFJ010000009.1 GCA_020832085.1 Gammaproteobacteria bacterium
GCCGAAGTGGATGGCGCCCTGGATGCCCCCCCGGCCGACCCGCGTGTGCCAAACCAGCTGGCCGGTGTCGGCATCAACCGGATGAACTTTCGCGGTCTTGTGGCCGCCGATGAGCAGGTCCCGGCGGTTGCTGGCCGTAGCCAGAATCACGGCCGCGCCGAAGTCGAAGTCGGGCCCGTCTTCCTCGGGGCAGTTGGCGTCCTGGGGCGTGTCGCAGGCGGTATTCCAGGCATCCCCTTCGGTGGCCTGAAACACCCAGCGAATGGCGCCGGTCTCCCGGTCGAAGGCCATGATGGCGTCACTGGTCTCGTTGGCCGGCGAGGAGTAGTTCTCGCCGGTGGCGGCGTAGACCAGTCCGCGTTTGCGGTCGATGGCCGGGCTGTTCCAGATCGGTGCCCCGGACGGGCCGAAGTTCGGGGTGCCCACCGGGTTGTCGCCCTGGTACGTGGGCTCTTCCTCGATGGTGTAGGTTTTCCAGACCGGTTCGCCGCTGTCGATGTCGTAGGCCACCACGGAGCCCCGGAAGGTACAGCAGGGATAGTCGGGTCGGGCTGCGGGAACCACCTCCAGTGACGAGACCGGCACGAACAGACGGTCCCCATCGAGGCTCGGTGAACCGGTAATGGTGGCATTGGGGTGGGGATCCGGGCGGTGGCGCCAGAGCAGCTCGCCGCTCAGTGCCGAGAGGGCATAGACGTTGCCGAGCAGATCGCCGAAGAACAGCCGCGGCTCCGCGTCGGAACCGGCTTCCCAGGGCTCGATGACGATGGCGGTGCGAACCTCGGCGGAGGCCTGGAAGACCCAGTGGATGCAGCCACTGGCCATGTCCAGGGC
This sequence comes from Gammaproteobacteria bacterium, assembly GCA_020832085.1. Lineage (GTDB taxonomy): Bacteria > Pseudomonadota > Gammaproteobacteria > Pseudomonadales > Azotimanducaceae > SLTB01. The sequence continues at coordinate 835 of JAFIFJ010000009.1, forward strand.
ATAGACGTCGCCATTGTGGGACCCGGTGAAGAGCCGACCGCCGGCGATGCCCGGGGCGGAACGTGCGCGGGAGGCGTCGGGGAAGGCGAAGGCCCAGCGCAGTTCCAGCCGATTCAGATCTTCAGGCTTCAGGCGGGCGACTTCGTCGGGTATGGCCCGTGTGTTGTGCGGGTCGAAGCCCCAGCCACTGGCGGCGGGCGGGCGCTGAAAGTCGAAGGCGGTTCTGGTGTCCTCGGCACAGAGCGGGGCCGGGTCGCTGCTGGCCAGGGCCATGCTGCGGCCGGTGAGGTGCTCGGCGACGGCTTCCCGCTCCCGGGGACTGAGGCCGGCCGCTTCCTGCTGCATGACGCCGACGGTGAGGGAGCGGAGCACGGACTCTGGAGACATGATTTCCAGCATGTCGCGCCCGGGCGCCCGGGCGACCTGACCCTCGTGGCAGTGGGCGCAGGCCTGGCTGTAGATGGCTTCACCACTGCGGGCGACTTCTTCAGTGGCGGGCGCCGGCACCTCCTGGCTGCAGGCCGTCATCAGAAAGGTGTACACCAACGCGGACAGGGCCACGCAGAGGCGGCCTGGATGTGTGTTCATGAGTGGCTGTCTCCCCTTGCAGCGAAGCGTGCGCTGCGCTCCACGATCGCGCCTCGAAACCGGTTATTCCGGCCGCAAACGCTGTCATTTACCTCGCTGGGAGCCTACGCTAGTATCCCTGGAAAGTCATGCGTGAAGGAGAGAGATGTGGCTACCGCTGAAGACAAGATGCGCGAGTTCCTGCGCCGTCAGATCGACCCGCGCGAGTTCGATGCGCCAGCGTTTCAGAAGGATCCCTTTGCGCTCTACAAGCGCCTGCGCGACGACCACCCGGTCTATCACGATCGCTTTCACAATCGCTGGGTCGTCTCCCGCTACTGGGACGTGGACAGCGTCTTCCAAAGCAGTGAGGCCTACACCCGTGGCATCTACGAGGAGGACGGGCCCTACAAGTTCGGCTCCAAGCACGTCTTTGGTCCCAACATCCTCGAGTACGGGGTGGGCGATCGCCACCGCTGGTTGCGCAACGTCATCGCCGGTCAGTTCGTGGGCCAGAAGCTCAACGACTTCCTGCCCGTCATCGACATGATCGCCCGTGAACTCATCGCGAAGCTCGGCACCCGCGCGAACGCAATGGGCGAGTTCGAACTGGTGACCGAGTTCTCCACCCAGTTTCCGATCCGCGTCATCTCCAACATGCTGGGACTGCCGCGGCAGGACGAGGACCGCTTCGTCGAGTGGTATCAGGCCCTCATCGCCGGACTCGGCTTCGGCGGCGAGCACCTCGCCCGGGGCATTGCGGCCCGCAACGAAATGTGGGAGTACCTCGAGCCTCTGATCGAGGCCCGGCGCAAGCAGCCCGGCGAGGATCTGCTGTCTCGAATCATCGCTGCCGAACTCGACGGCAAGCGCATGTCCATGGAGGAGATCAAGGGCTTCGTGGCGCTGCTGCTCGCGGCAGGCGGGGACACCACGGACAAGGCCATCGCGAATATGTGGTACCACATGCTCTATACGCGGCCGGATCAATACGCCGCGGTGCAGGCGGATCCGGAGCTGTGGTCCAACGTCTTCACCGAGATGATGCGCTACGATCCCGTGGTGCACATGCAGATGCGGCGTGCCACCAAGGAGATCGAAATGCACGACGAGGTGATCCCCAAGGGAGCTCTCGTGCTGATCTATCTGGGGGCGGGCAACCGTGACGAGCGGGTGTTCAAGGATCCGGACACCTTCGACATCTTCCGCGATGATCTGCACATGGGGCGGGAGAACCGTTCCGGTCGCTACAAGGACGGCAAGCCGGGCCATCTGGGTTTCGGCATGGGTCAGCATTTCTGCATGGGCTATGCCATGGCCCGGCAGGAAGCGGTGATCGCCTGTACCCACCTGGCCAATGCGCTGGTGAATCCTCAGCCCAAGTTTGCCGATCATCCGGGCATTTCCTCCCCATCCATCGACTCCGGCGGTTTCCGCTCGCCCCAGGAGTTGTGGATCAAGTTCGACGGCAAGGCGGAGGGCTGGTGACATGGCGCGTACCCTGAAGCTGGACCTCGATTGCTGCGTGAATGCCGGGGAGTGCTACTACAACCACCCGCGGCTGTTCGCCATGGAGGATGATGGGGCGCCGCGCCTGCTGCTGAAGCAGATCGAAACGGACGACGATCTCCGGGAAGCGGAGGAGGCCATCGAGGTCTGCCCGTCGGGCGCCATTACCCTGGACTGAGAGCACGGACTTGAGCGAACTCATCCTGCACCATTACGAGGCCTCGCCGTTTGCGGAGAAGGCGCGCCGGGTCATGGGCCTGAAGGGACTGGCGTGGCGCTCGGTGGAGGTGCCCATGGTCATGCCCAAGCCCGACCTCACGCCGCTGACCGGCGGCTACCGGAAGATTCCGGTGCTGCAGATCGGCGCCGACGTCTACTGCGACACCCATCTGATCGCCCGGGAGCTGGAACGGCGTTTTCCCACACCAAGCCTGTTTCCCCGCGGCGACACCGGCATCGCCTATGGTATCGGAGCCTGGTCGGATCATGCTTTCTTCGACAGCATTCTCACCATCGTCATGAGCTCTGCGGAGAACTGGGAAGCGCGCATGCGCGAGGATCGGCAGTCCCTGTTCTCGGAGGCGGACTGGGAGGGGGCCAAGGCCAAGCTGGCCCATGCCAAGACCCAGATCCGGGCCCAGGGCGCCCTCATCAACTCGCAGCTGGCCGACGGTCGTCCGTTTCTCTATGGCGAGCAGCCTGGCTTCGTCGATCTGCAGGCTTCCCACATGTTCTGGTTCTGCCTGCGCAATTTTCCGGAGGCGGATGCCTTCTTTGCCGGTTTCGCTCCTCTGCTGGCCTGGGAGGCGAGGGTGGCCGCCCTGGGTCATGGCAGCGTCACGCCCATGGCCTCGGGTGATGCGGTGGATGCGGCGCGGGCGGCGGAGTCCGTGACCGAGCCCTGGATCGACCCTGACGACCCCACAGCACCTGCGCTGGGCGCTCGGGTGGCGGTCTCTCCCGATGACTACGGCAAGGAACCTGCGGAAGGCGAGCTCGTGGTGTATGGTCCGGAGCGGCTGGCGATCCGGATCGAGCAGGAGCGTACCGGAAGTATCGTCATTCACTTCCCGCGGCTCGGCTTCCGGGTCGATCCACTGGCGTGAGGACAACATGTTAGGCAATGCAGAACAGGATGCCTTCATCACGGCCCATCGCTGGGCAGTGATCACGACCCTGCGCCAGGACGGCAGCGCGTCGAGCTCAGTTGTGGCGTATGCCCGGGAAGGGGACACTCTGGTGGTCAGTACTCCCGGCGACCGCCTGAAGGTGAAGACCCTGGAACAGGACCCGCGGGTGACCCTGTGCATCATCAGTAATGCGGAGCCGTTCAACTACGTCACGGTGGAAGGCCGGGTGACCATCGAGCGGGACAACCTCGAGGGCCCGACCCGTGCTGTGTTCGCGAACATCGCCGACACCGGCTTCAAGCTGCCAGAGGATCTCCCGGGCTGGCTTGCAAGCCAGGGCAGGGTGATCCTGCGCATCGAGGCGGAGCGCATCCACAGCGTGATTCGCTGAACCTCTCTGCCCGCTGATCGGGCCCCAGGCGCCGTCCGGCGCAACGGCGCCCTCAAACCTATGGATATCGCGCAACGTTCTTTGCGCGGAGCCTGCAGCAGAGGATAATGCGGCGCCAGATCAAGGCTTTGCTGGCGTCTCCTGTCCTGTTACACTGCGCTCGTTTACATGCAGGCGTGACTTTTAACGCCGCGTCAGGCGCCCGGCAGCAGTCGGCCGCATCCCCGTTCCCTATGGTTTAAGGCATCCATGACAGCAACGGCGAAGAAGAGGGTTGAGCTCGATCGGGTGGTGATCCGGTTCGTCGGAGATTCCGGTGACGGCATGCAGCTCACCGGCTCCCAGTTCACCTACACCTCCGCAATGCTCGGCAACGACATTGCCACGCTGCCGGACTTTCCGGCGGAAATCCGTGCGCCTCAGGGAACCATGGAAGGTGTTTCGGGATTCCAGGTCCAGATCGGCTCGGTGGACATCCATACCCCGGGTGACGAGGCCGATGTGCTGGTGGCCATGAACCCGGCAGCCCTGAGGGCCAACCTGAAGTGGTTGCGCCAGGGCGGGCACCTGATCGTCGACATGGACGACTTCGAGGGCAAAAACCTCAAGCGCGCCGGCTACGATAAGGATCCTCTGGAGGATGGGAGCCTCGATGGCTACAGCCTGACGCGTGCGCCCATCACCTCGCTCACCAAGGAAGCCCTCAAGGGCGTCGACCTGAGCACCAAGGGCATCGTGCGCTGCAAGAACATGTTTGCCTTAGGGATAGTCTACTGGTTGTTCAACCGGGACCCGGAGCGGACGCTGAAGTTCATCGCCGAGAAGTTCCGCAAGGATGAAGCGCTCATCGAGGCCAACACCAAGGCGCTGCAGGCGGGCTACTTCTACGCCGAGACCGTTGAAGCACTGCCGTCGTCCTACGAGATCGCACCGGCGCTCATCGCCCCCGGGACCTATCGCCACATCGCCGGCAACCAGGCCATCGCCTGGGGCCTGATGGCGGCAGCCGAACGCCTGGGCAGTGACCTGTTCTTCGGTTCCTATCCGATCACACCGGCATCGGACATCCTCCACGAACTGACCCGCCATCGAGGTATGGGCGTGCTGGCCTTCCAGGCCGAGGACGAAATTGCCGCCGTGTGTTCGGCCATTGGTGCCGCCTTCGCCGGGCAGCTTGCAGTCACGGCGTCTTCTGGACCCGGAATTGCGTTGAAGGGCGAAGGCATGGGCCTTGCGGTGATGGCGGAGCTGCCGCTGGTCATCGTGGATGTGCAGCGCGCCGGCCCTTCCACCGGATTGCCCACCAAGACCGAACAGGCAGATCTGAATATCGCCCTGCACGGCCGTAACGGCGAAAGTCCGGCCATCGTGCTCGCAGCCCGCAGCCCGGCGCAATGCTTCGAGGCGGCCTACATGGCGGCCAAGCTGGCCATCGAGCACATGACTCCGGTCATCCTGCTGTCCGATGGCTATCTGGCCAACGGCACCGAGCCATGGCGTATCCCGAACATCGACAGCATGCCTGACATCAAGCGTCAGTCGCCGCCGGCTGACGTGGCGACACCGTTTAAGCCCTACCTGCGTGATCCTGCGACGCTGGCCCGCTACTGGGCGGTGCCCGGTACGCCCGCTCTGGAGCATCGCATTGGTGGCCTGGAGAAGGCCGACGTGGGCGGAGACATCTCCTACGACCCCATGAACCACCAGAAGATGGTGGATCTGCGGGCGGAGAAGGTGGCCCGCGTCGCCGACCACATTCCGGCCCAGAGTGTGCGCTGCGAGCAGTCCGGCAAGGTGCTGGTGGTGGGCTGGGGCGGGACCTACGGATCCCTGCTTACGGCCGTGACGGAACTCGAAGCGGCCGGCGAAAGCGTCGGATTGGCCCATTTCGAGTATCTGAATCCGCTGCCGGCCAACACCGAGGACGTGTTGAGTCGTTTCGAACACATCCTGGTGTGCGAACTCAACAGTGGGCAGTTCGCCCGCTACCTGAAAAGTCTGTTCCCTGAGCATCGCTACCATCAGCTCAACAAGGTTCAGGGCCTGCCGTTTCGCGTCAACGAGGTGAAGGACAAGATCATGGAGTTGTGCCATGGGTGAGCAGGCCGTCAAGGTGAGTGAAGCGAAACTCACGAAGGACGATTTCGCCAGCGACCAGACCGTACGCTGGTGCCCCGGGTGTGGGGATTACGCCATCCTCTCGGCGATGCAGAAGGCCCTGCCGGAGATGGGCATTGCCAAGGAAGACCTGGTCTTCATTTCCGGCATTGGCTGTGCGGCCCGGTTTCCTTACTACCTCTCCACCTACGGTTTCCACACCATCCACGGTCGTGGCCCGGCCATCGCCACCGGCGTGAAGCTGGCCAATCCGGCGCTTTCGGTGTGGGAGATCCAGGGTGACGGCGACGCGCTGGCCATCGGTGGTAACCACTTCATCCACGCGCTGCGCCGTAACGTCGATATCAACATCCTGCTGTTCAATAACGAGATCTACGGTCTCACCAAGGGGCAGTACTCGCCCACTTCGCAGCAGGGGCTGATCACGACCTCGACGCCGCTGGGCTCCATCGAGCGGCCCTTCAGTGCAGGGGAGGTGGCCCTCGGTTCCCAGGCCACGTTCTTCGCCAGGACCATCGACACCAATCCTAAGCTGATGAGTTCCATCTTCATCGAGGCGGAGCAGCATCGCGGGACCTCGCTGGTGGAAGTCCTGCAGAACTGCATCATCTACAACGACAAGACCCATTCCCTGATCACGGCCAAGGAAAACCGGGATGATTTTCAGCTGCATCTGGAGCACGGCAAGCCCATGCTCTTTGGTGCCGGCAACAGCAAGGGCCTGCGGCTGAACGGCTTGAAGCTGGAAGTCGTGACCCTGGGTGAGAACGGCGTCACCGAGGACGACATCCTCGTCCACGATGCGCTGGAACCGGATCCGACCCTGCACCAGATGCTGGTGCGCATGCGGCCACCGGAGTTCCCCATGGCCCTGGGCGTGGTCCGCGCCGTCAAGGCCCGGACCTACGACGAAGGTCTCGCTGCCCAGCTGGCGGAAGGCCAGTCCCGGGCCAAGATCAAGTCGGTGAAGGAATTGCTGTTCAGCGGCGAGACCTGGGAAGTGAGCTGAGCGCAAACAGACCTCAGACCAAAGGGGCCGCGAATGCGGCCCCTTTGCGTTCTGGCGAGCCGCTCTGCTTCAGCGCTTGGGCGTGAACTCGATGTGCAGTTCCTTCAGGGCGCGCAGGCAGAAGTTGGGCTGATGGCGCAGGTTGTTCTTGCCTTCGATCAGTTTGAAATCCTCGATGCGGTCCACGAAGGCCTTGAAGCTCCAGTACAGTTCCCGCCGCGCCAGCGGCGCGCCGAGACAGTGGTGAATGCCTGATCCGAACGCCAGATGACGGCCGGGCTTGTCGCGATCGAGATCGAGCTGTGCCGGGCACTCGAACTCATCGCCATCGCGGTTGGCGGCGGCATAGCGGATGTTGAGTACTGAGCCCGCGGGAATCTTCACGCCGTAGAACTCGACGTCCTCGGGGACCTGGCGGAACAGGCCCTGGACGGGACCTTCCAGGCGCAGCACCTCCTCAGAGAAGTTCCTCAGGTACTTGTCGGGGTCGGCCTTCAGCTTCGCCCACACATCGGGATTCTGAGCCAGCAGCATGATGCCGGCAGAAATCGCGTTGGTGCTGGTTTCTGATCCGCCCACGAAGGTGTCGGCCATCATTTCAGCATGCAGTTCATTGTCGGTGAGCGTGCGTCCCCACTCGGGAATCTCGCGGTTGACCATCTCCGAGAGCAGGGTGCCGTCGGGCTCTTTGCGCAGGCGCTCGAAGATGGGCTGGAAGTAGTGCTGTGCTTCGATCTCCATCTCCACCGACCAGCGTTCCTCTTCCTCCGTCTGCATCATGCCCAGACGCTGTACCCAGGCATCGGTCCAGGCCTTGATCTTCCAGATGTCGGACTCGGGTACGCCCACCTGCTGGCCGATGGTAATCAGGGGCAGGGGAACGGCGAACTGCTGCACCCAGTCGCACTGTCCGTCGTCGATGAAGGCATCGATGAGGCGATAGGCCAGATTCTCGACGAAGGGGTCCAAGTTCTTGATGTTCTTGGGGGCGAAGGCCTTGTCGAACATGGCCCGCATCTGTTTGTGATTGGGGTCGTCGCGGCCCGCCAGCGTCGGTGCCGGCAGCCAGCCCTTCTCCTCGTAGAGTTCCTTCATGCGCATCGCCCGGTCCTTGTCGATGCGGGTGTCGGCATACTTGCCGCGACCGTTCTTGAACTCGGTGGTGTTCAGCAGGATTTCGCGCAGATGGTCGAAACGGGTAATGACGTAGAAACCCGTGATGGGATCCTTCCACACCGGCGCCTCACTGCGCAGCAGATCATAGGCGGGATAGGGACATTCCTGAATCTCGGCGTCGAGGAGATTGACCTCCTCGAGGCTCTTGGGAACGACCGGGTTCTCCATCCGATTGATTTCACTCATTCTGGTCACCACTGTCTGGCATGTGAGATGAACGCCTGCCGGGGAGTATGCCCAGCTTGCAAAGTCCGGGGCAACGCCGTGCTCATGGGCCGCCGCGGATGTCCATGACCTGCCCGGTCATCCAGGACGAGGCTGAAGACGCCAGATACACGCAGGCCGGGGCGATGTCTTCCGGCGTGCCCACGCGTCCAAGCGGAATGCCGAAGCGCTTGCCGAGTTCCGGAATCTCCGACTCGTCCAGCTTCAGGAACTCCATGAAGACCTCGGTGGGAATGGGGCCGGGGGCCACGGCGTTCACCCGGATGCCGAATTCCGCCAGTTCCACCGCCAGGGTCTGAGTGAGGTTGTTGACGCCGCTCTTGGCCACGGCGTAGGGACCGTTCTGCGGTGACGCCCGATTGGCGGCAGCGGATGAGATGTTGATGATGGTGCCGCCGCCGTGATCCTTCATGATCCGCGCTGCGGCCTGGGCTCCGGTCCAGACGGCTTTCAGATTCAGGTTCATCTGAAAATCCCACTGCCGCTCGGGCATTTCCAGGAAGGTTCTCGGAACGCGATCGTCCGCGCCGCCGGCATTGCTGACCCAGCAGGTGAGCTTGCCGAACTCATCGAAGGCACGTTGGGCGAGCTGCTCCACCTGCTCGATGTACATGACGTCACAGGGCACGGCGAGGGCGCGCCGGCCAAGGGCCCGGACCTTTTCGGCAACGGCTTCGACTTCATCCTTCCGGCGCGCAGCCAGGACGATGTCCGATCCGGCTTCGGCCATGCCGAGGGCGATGCCCTCGCCGATGCCGCGCCCACCGCCTGTCACGACAGTGACCTGACCATCGAGACGGAACTGATCGAGTATGCTCATTTGTTCGCTCCTTTCCTGATTCCGGGATGAAGTCCACGGCCCATCATCCACGGCAGATCCAGCAGGGTGCGGATCCCGGGTTCTGCGGCGCAGACGTAAGGTATGGCGTTGACTGCGTGCATGGCGGTGGAAAGCAGACCGCCGTCGATCCAGTCCGGACGCATGTCGATGCGCATGTTGGGCTCGCCGCGGATGATCACGCTGTGATTACCGCGGGCCCAGTCCGGCGCCACGCTGTCATGCATGCGCCAGACGGTTTCGTGACGAATGACCTTGCGGCGGCCCACCATGCCGGACCACTCCCAGTGCTGTCCGGCCACGGTTCCCTTCTTCACGGTCCCTGCTGCGGTCTGGAGATCCGTCTCGGCCAGAATGCGGGTGGTTTTGGCCTTAATGGCGTCGATGGGAATGGCCAGCCCGTCGGCCACCAGCTGCACGCTTTCGCGAAACAGGCTGGTCAACCAGTGGCTGTAGCGCGCCGAATCCTTGCGGAACCTTGCCGGCGTCTTCCCGAAGCCCATCATGTCGAACATGATCTCCGGCGACGGATAGTGCTGGAAGTTGGATATCTCCAGCACGTGAACCTCATCGATCCTGTTGGAAAGCGCGGACATGGTCAGCGGCAGCAGGTCGCCCATCCAGCCGGGATTGAGTCCGGTGGAGTGAAACGTGCTGTTGCCCTTCCTGCAGGCCGCCTGCAGGCGCTTGACCAGGGCAGGGCCGTGCACCTTGGGATGGAGATAGCCCACGGTGGTGATCACGTTTTTGCCCGCGGCCAGCAGCTTGCAGAAGGTGTCGACGTCGGCGTCCGGATCGTCGCCGTAGACCAGCGACGGCAGCGGCGAGTGGATGACCACATCCGCCTTCATTTTCAGGATCTTCTCGACGTCACGGGTAGCCTTGACGCCAATGGGTCCGATGCCTGCCAGATCACCGGCGTCCTTTCCGGCCTTGGACTCCCCGTAGACATACATGCCGACCAGCTTCATGTCTGCCCGGTTGTGCACGGCGCTGACCGCGTGACGGCCCACGTTGCCGCTGGACCATTGGATGACCCTGATCGTCATGCGCGACTCCGCTGGGGTGTGCCCGCTGTGTTCATGCACCACCCGTTACGTACAGGACCTGCCCCGTCACCCAGCTCGAGGCGGGTGCTGCCATGTAAAGCACGGCAGCACCGATGTCCTCCGGTGTGCCCCAGCGCTGCAGGGGCATGGCCATGGCGCGCTTGAGCTCTTCTTCCCGTTCCGGACTGTTCATTTTCATGCTGTCGATGAAGTTCTCGGTGGGGATGGGCCCCGGAGCGATGGCGTTGACCCGGATCTTCGGCGCCAGCTCCCGTGAGAATGTGGCCGTGAGGCTGTTCACCGCGGCCTTGGAGGCACCGTAGGGACCGTTCTTCAGGTTCGGTCCCATGTCCTTGGCCGCCCGGGAGGAGATGTTGATGATGGTGCCACCGGCCTCCTGCATGTGCTTGGAGGCTTCCACGCAGCCGGCCCAGACTGCCTTCAGGTTCAGATCCATCTGCGCATCCCACTGTTCTTCAGAGGTGCGGGTCAGGTAGCGCGGCGTCCCGTCCGGCAGGCCGCCGGCGTTGTTCACCCAGATGTCGATGCGACCGAATTCCTGCACGGTGCTGGCGGCCAGGTGGCTGAGTTCTTCGGGGCTGGTCACGTCGGCAGGAAGGGCCAGCGCACGACGTCCGATCTGCTGAATTTCCGCAACCAGGGTGTCGAGGTCGGATTTGCTGCGCGAGGAGACGGCGACGTCAGCTCCGGCTTCGGCCAGGGCCCTGGCGATACCGCGGCCGATACCCTTGCCGGCGCCCGTGACGACAGCCACTTTGCCGTCGAGACGGAACAGATCAAGCACACTCATGGGAACTCCCCAGGCAGGTCAGTGTAGAAAGCGCGGCGGGGCCGATGTCTTCGCACCGTTCCCATTCACGCGTGACTGTCTTATCTTCGACGGGGTGTGTCAAGGAGAGAGGGTGAGAGATCATGAGTCGACTGTTCGGAGACCTGTTCCAGCTCGGTCATGTGGTGCCCGAAGTGGATGCGGCCATGGCGGCGTGGCGGGCGGCAGGCATCGAGGATTGGACCGTAGTTCGGGACTTCCCCGTGCTCTCGTGGCACTACCTCGGCGAGCCGGTGAAACTGCCCATCGACGTGGCGCTGGCCTGGAGCGGTGGGGTGCAGATCGAGCTGATTGCGCAGCTGGACGATACGCCGTCGATGTATCGTGAGTTCCTTGCGCAGCACCCTGAGGGTGGTCTGCAGCACTACGGCTATCGCCCCGCCGACTACAGTGTCGCGCTGGCTGGGGCCGAGGCAGCAGGGTGGACCCAGTGGCTCGGCGGGCTGGTGGAGGCCGGCAGGCCGTTCTGCTACCTGAAGCCTCCTGCGGGCAGCGAAGGCCTGCTGCCCGCCGAGATCAGCGGTTCCGCTACCTCTCCATGATGGGATTGTCTCCCGGACGGAACAGCTCATGGGCACGGCGCCACTGGGCGAAGGTCGCGAGAATGTGCGGCGGGTCGCCGTGGATCTCCGTGAAACAGCCATTCACGGAACGGGTGTCGAAGTAGGAGGCATTGACCTCGTCCGCATACAGTTCGCAGGCGGGTTCGAAACCCATGTCCAGCAGGCGCTGGCGCTCGGCATCGAAGTCGTGCACCAGGACGCCCACGTGGTGGAAGCCCTCTTCGCCGGCAGCAAACATGTCGCGATAGATCGACGGCGTGTCGTCGTGCTGCTGGATAAACTGAATCATCATGTCGCCGAGATAGCCGAACGCGTAGGTCACATCGGCTTCCTGAGGCGTGCCCCGATAGGTGAAGGTGTCGGTTTTGTGATGGGGCACCAGCACGAACGGGCCGGCACGGAACAGCTTGGCCCATTTGTGAATCGACTCTTCGATGTCGTTCACGAGATAGGCTTCCTGAAACAGCGGATATCTTTCCAGCAGCATGGGTCTCCCCTCCATTGCGCGATGTCGTCGCTTGCGTTTATACATTCACGCACGCAGGTTGTCATGACAAGCCGCGTGCATCCAGGATTTCAGTCGTCGCCCCCGAACATTTCACGCAGCTTGTCGGTGCGACCGGAGATCACCACAGGCGTGGCCTCGTCCCGCCGCTGCCGCCGCCGCAGGGAGGCATCCACCAAAGCCGGTGGGACATAGCCATCGTCTTCCCGGCTGAGATTGGTGCCGGGCGGGACGATGGCGTCGATGGCATCGAGCTGCTGCGGTGACAGCTGGACGTCGGCCACGGCGAGCAGACCTTCGAGGTGCTCCATGGTCCGTGGCCCGATGATGGCCGAGGTCACGGCCGGGTGTTCACAGGCAAAGCTCATGGCCAGTCCCATGATGCTGGTGCCGGCCGCTTCGGCCACCGTGGCCAGTGCCTCGATGGCGTCGTACTTCCTGGCCGTGTCCGGATGGGCTTCATCGAAGAGCTGCGGTTGCAGGTTGGCCCGATGGGCACCGCTGGCTTGCTGGCCGCGGCGATACTTGCCCGACAGCCAGCCCTGGGACAACGGGCTCCAGACCAGAACCCCCATGCCATAGCGCTCGCAGGTGGGCAGCAGGTCGGCTTCGATACGACGGGCGAAGATGGAGTAGGGCGGCTGCTCGGTGCGAAAACGCTCGCGGCCGCGACGCTCGGCCACCCAGTGGCTCTCGACCAGCAACTCCGCAGGAAATGTGGAACTGCCGAACATGCGGATCTTGCCCTGGGCCACCAGATCGGACAGGGCGCCCAAGGTATCGTCGAGATCCGTATTGGGATCCGGTCGGTGCATCTGGTAGAGATCGAGGTAGTCGGTATTCAGGCGGCGGAGGCTGTTCTCCACCTCCCGCATGATCCAGTGCCGGGAGCCTCCTGCCCGGTTGGGCTTGTCGCTGACCGGCAGACCGAACTTGGTGGCGAGAATCACGCTGTCGCGGCGGCCCTTCAGGGCCTTGCCGACGATCTCTTCGGATTCACCGAAGGAATAGACGTCGGAGGTGTCGACGAAGTTGATGCCTGCGTCGAGGGCCGCGTGCAGGATGCGGATGCAGTCGTCGTGGTCGGTGTTGCCGAACTTGCCGAACATGCCCGCACCGAGGCAGTACTTGCTGACGCTGACGCCGGTGGTGCCGAGGGTGCGCATTTCCATGTGTGTTCCTCCCATTTGAATTCATGCATGTTATCGCCGGCAGATGGCCTGATGGCGGGTTGGCTCGCAGCTCAGCCCGCTTCCGGCTGCGCGATGGCGGGCGCGCGTGGCCGCGCCGGCAGACGTTCGAGAAAACTCATGGCCAGCAGTGCCGGCAGCATGATGCCGAGAAAGCACCACAGGGCGAGATCGTAGTCGCCGGTGGTCTGGCGGATGTGCCCGGCGATCAGTGGCCCGACCGCGCTCAGGGTCGTGAAGGGCCCGAGCATGCCCATCACCTGTCCGAAGGACGCGGGACCGAAGCGGGACCCGACGATGGCGCCGAGCAGAGGCAGAAAGCCCCCGGCGGCAAACCCGAGCAGCACGGCCACCAGCAGCATCCCCGGAAAGCCTGGCTTGCCGAGCATGGTGAACATGGCGCAGGAGAGAACCCCGACCGCAAGCAGGTAGAGATAGCGATGGTCGAAGCGATCGGCCATGGCGCCGAAAAAGACCTTCGCAAACAGCATCACGCCGGCAAAAGTGGAGATCAGATAGGACGTGCGCTGGTCGTCGATGCCCATGTCGCGGGAGAAGGGTCCCAGGTTCTGCTGGATGCCCCCGAACGCCGTGACCATGGGTGTGAAGGCAAGAATCATGACCCAGAAATTGCGGTTGCTGAGGATGCTCAGAGTCGTGTGCTGGGGAAACACCGGAGCCTGACCGCCGGTCACGGCGTAGTCGGTTTCAGGATCCGGCGTCACGCCCCGCTGTTCGGGCGTGTTGCGGACCACCACCCACACCAGCGGTACCACCACGATCATGATGAGCGCCGCGATTACGAGATGGGCGGTGCGCCAGCCGAAGTTGAGAAACAGAAAGGCGACGGTGGGGGCGAGCACGAGCCCGCCTAGAGACGTGCCCACGGTCGACAGCCCGATGGCCAGGCCACGGCGGCCGCGAAACCACTTGGCGGCCAGGGTCTGGGCCGCCAGAGGCCCGGACAGCAGCGTGCCCAGGGTGATCAGGGAGGCGTAGACGGCGATGATCTGCCAGAAAGCCGTGGCCTGGGAGATCAGGATGAAGCCCAGGGCCGCACAGGAGGCTCCGCTGCAGACGAGCACGCGGATGGACAGGCGGTCCATGGCGCGGCCGGCGAAGGGGGCCAGAAAACCCTGGGTCAGGGTCAGGAGCGTAATGCCCCACATGGCCTGCCGGACGTTGACGTCGAGTTCGGGGTCCGCGACCCACTGATTGACCCACATGGTGTAGGCGAAAAAGGTGCTGCCGAACAGCACGGCCTGGAAAACAAGCCCTGTAGTCAGGACATTCCAGCCGAAATACCAGGGCGTCAGTGATCGCCTCACCTTTGGGTTCTCTCTCCGCGCAAGAGGACGCAGAGCCGCGCCGAGGGCCCTGCTTGTCACGACGATGGGGGCATCGTAGGCTATCCGTCAAGCGTGAATGTAAATTAGCAAAGCGCGCGCAGTACGGAATCGGGAGGGACGCGAATGGGAATGCACGAGAGATTCAGGCTCGACGGCAAGGTCGCCGTGGTGACCGGAGGAGGGCGCGGCATCGGCCGCGGTATTGCCCTGGCCTTCGCCGAGTGCGGCGCTGATGTGGTGGTGGCTGCGCGCCGGCAGGACGATGTGGATGCGGTTGCAAAAGAGATTCAGGCCATGGGCCGACGCGCCATGGGTGTGTCGTTAGATGTGATGGATTTCGATGCCGTCCCTCGCATGCAGGACCAGGTCGTCAAGCAGTTCGGCAGCCTCGACATCTGGGTGAACAACGCCGGCGGCAATCTCGATCGCAAGATGTACGGGCTGCCCGAAATCTCCATGTCCAAGTGGACTGAGCAGATCAATCTGAACCTGAGCAGCAAGTTCTGGGGGGCCCAGCAGGCTGCACAGCGCATGCCCGACGGCGGCCGCATCATCAGCATCATCTCCGTCGCCGCACATCATCCCTCGCCGGGCTTCGGGGCCTATTCCGCCGCCAACAATGCGGTGATCTCCATGACCCGGACCATGTCCGTGGAACTGGCGCCACGCAAGATCACGGTTAACTGCATCGCTCCGGGGATCGTCGTCACCGACATGCTGGTCGAAACCATGCACATGAGTGATGAGGAAGCGCGGAAGTGGGCAGCGCAGCAGAACCCGCTCGGCCGCACGGGCTATCCGGAGGACGTGGCTGCGGCTGCCGTGTTCTTTGCGTCGCCGGCTGCTGAGTGGACCACCGGGCAGTTCATTGACGTTGCAGGAGGTCGCTGATGGCTGATCTGAAGGGAAGGAACGCAATCGTCACGGGGGCTGCAGTCGGCCTTGGCCGGTCCTACGCCGAGGCTCTTGCCCGCAAGGGCGTGAACGTCGTCGGCTGTGATGTTCGCGAGGAGATCGGGACGCTGCAGGCGGAACTCGAAGCCATGGGCGTGAAGGCAGCCGGGATTCGAGCCGATGTGTCGGTGCCAGCGGACGTTCGCCGGACAGTGGATGAGGCCATTGCCACTTTGGGCCACATCGACCTTCTGGTCAGCAATGCCGGAACCTGGCTCGGCAGCGTGGCCGACGATGATCTCGACAAGACCTTGAGCGACTACGACAAGGTGGTGGCGACCAATCTAAAGGGCGTGTTTCTGTTCGGGCGGGCGATCATTCCCCACATGCTCGAGCATGGGCGCGGCGGTGACATCGTCAACATCTCCACTGACCACGTGAACACCTGCGGTACGCCGTTTCACGTCTGTCCGAAGAACGAGCAGTGTCCGTGGAAGGATGCCCCGCGGCCCACCAGCGGCGGCACCATCATGGATCTCTATGACGCGGCCAAGTGGGGCAT
>JAFIFJ010000015.1 GCA_020832085.1 Gammaproteobacteria bacterium
GGCAGTCTTGCCGATCAGTCGAACGGGGGTTCGGGATGTAGTGGCCTGATGGGGGAGGGATGGTTCGCTGGCCTTCCTGGCCAGCGACCTGAGCGCTGCGCGCTCAGGCGTCTCCGCTGCGCTGCGACGACCCGATCGGCAGTCCTGCCGATCGGTCGAACGGGGTTCGAATCCAAGGCCCCCACTGCGCCAAATAAAAAGGGGACCTGAAGGCCCCCTTTTTTTTATTTGGCGGAGAGGGAGGGATTCGAACCCTCGATACGCTATTAACGTATACACACTTTCCAGGCGTGCGCCTTCAACCACTCGGCCACCTCTCCGTGAGGCGGCGCAGGTTAGCGCAGAGGGTGTCTCCGCGCAATCGAGGGGGTGGGGCAGCGGAGCGGCGACGGGGTGGATGGTTGTGCTCGATTCGGGGTGATCGGCAGGGCCGCAGCGTCGTCGATGGCGGTGGCACAGGCTTCGCGAAAAGGGGCCGGAAAGTCATGGCACCCGCTGCAGTCGTACTATAGAATCCGCGCCTTGCTGATTCTGCCGCCTGCCATCCGGGGCTGGAATCTGAACGCCCAACTTAAGACGGAGACCTGCGGGAACGGCCTGATGCTCACCGAGAAGCAAATCAAGCGCGCACCCAAGAAGGACTATATGAACGCGGAGCAACTCGCGTTCTTCAAGCAGCTATTGCTCGATCTCAAGCGCGAAACGCTGGAGCACATCGAGGAGGCCAGAGCGCGCCTTGCTGACGCCCATCGCGAAACGGACGAACTCGATCGGGCGCTGAACGAGGAGGAGAACCGACTGCGGCTGCGCATCGCGGATCGGGAATCCAAGCTGTTGCCCAAGATCGACGAGGCGCTCAAGCGCATCGAGGATGGCAGCTACGGCTGGTGCGAAGAGACCGGCGAGCCCATCGGCATCGAACGGCTTCTGCTGCGCCCCACCGCGACGCTCTGCGCCGAGGCCAAGGCCAGGCAGGAGCGCCTCGAGCGCAACTTCCGGGATTCCTGATTTCCCGCTCAGGGGTGAGGGCTGGACCCGGCCCGCAGTCTTGGACACCATGAGTGGGTCACGAGGCAATGGCAGTCCGCCTGGTCCCTTCGCAACGTGATGCCGTGAACTCCGTCAGGCCCGGAAGGGAGCAGCGGTAGCGGCGGATGCGTGTGCCGGAGTGCGGCTGGGACGGACTGCCACCTATCCTCGTCAGGCGATCCTTCGCATGGCATGGGCGACTCATCGGCATGAATGCTCCGTTTACGCTCCTCGACCCGGACCTGCAGAGCAGCACGCGTCTCATCGACGCCAACGGCCTCACCTTCGAGGTCATCGAAGCGCTGCCAGCCGGCACCTCTCCCGACCGTCTTGCCCTCTGTCTGCACGGTTTCCCCGAACATGCCCACGCCTGGCGCCACCAGCTGCCGGCCCTGGCTCATCTGGGCTATCGCGCCTGGGCGGTAAACCTGCGGGGTTACGGACGCAGTTCCAGGCCCCCTCGGGTCAGCGACTACGCCATCGAGCATCTCTTGACGGACGTGGCGGCGCTGATCGATGCCAGCGGGGCGAGCAGCGTGACGCTCATTGCCCACGACTGGGGCGCGGTGATTGCCTGGTACTTCGCCATGCGGCGGATCCGCCCCCTGACCCATCTGGTGATCATGAATGTTCCCCACCCGGGACCCATGGGGCGGGAATTTCGCATCAATCCGCAGCAGCGCCGGAAGTCCTGGTATGCGCTGTTCTTTCAGATCCCCGTGCTGCCGGAGAAGCTCATGGGTCGCGGCGACGCGGCAGCCATTGCGAAGATCTTCCGCGAGGGTACCGTCAGCAAGGACCGCATCAGCGCCGAGGACGCCGAAGTCTTCGCCCGCAATGCCCGTCAGCCCGGGGCCCTACGGGCCATGGTCAACTACTACCGGGCATTGATCGGCGGTGGCGGGGCGCGCCGTCAGGCGGCCATGGGGCTGCCGCCCATCGACGTGCCGACGCTGCTGGTCTGGGGTGAACAGGACGTGGCGCTGTGCAAGTCCACCACCTACGGCACCGAAGCCTGGGTGAAACCCCTGACCGTGCGTTACCTGCCCGAGGCCTCCCACTGGGTGCAGCAGGACGATCCCGAGATGGTCAATGCCATGCTCGAGGCCTTCCTGGAAGATCGTCCTGTACCCCACGCGCCCGATGCCGTCGGCGATCTGGATCCGGCGCCTTAGCCCAGGATCTTCTGTGGCCCACCCTGTCGGCGCATTTCGACAGGATCGAAGTGCGCCGCGAAGCGCTTTGCCCCAGGACTGGCGCGCAACCCGTTTTCCGTAGCGCAGGGGAACGATGGCGTGGCCTTTGATCGAAGCTGTCCAGATCGGCCCCCTGCGCTGCGCTCCGGGAGCTCTCTTACGAAACATACGACAACTGTTTGATTTTGAATTAACTTTTCAGACTGGAATACGCCCTTTGGGAGAGCCCTATTCGCGCAGCGAATGGGCCGATTGCGAGGCGTTGTGCCGAAGCTGAAGGCACCGGCTTCGCTGCACGTCATGCCAATCGGCGCATCGCCCTGCGGGCGCTAGCGCTCTGTTGCGCGCCATCCATGGCGCGCCCCGCTTCGCGGCGCACTTCGTGCGACGCATTTCGCTGTTGAGCGCCGTCCATGGCGCTCACCCTGCGGGCGCTGCGCGACCTGTTTCGCTCCAGGCGAAACAGGCCAGACGAAATGCGCCCACAGTTAGCGCATCGCAAGTTTCTTCCGCGACAGCGTGAACGAACGTTCTTGGCGAACTCCCACAGTAGCGGGCAGCCCGAATCGGGCGTTGCTTGACTCGCTGCCGTCACTGCGTTTCGCTTGCCGGCAGTTTCCCAATGCCGAGGAGAGCAGCACGTGGCCACACGCAGGATCGAGTACCGGGCGGGCGACACCACCTTCGAAGGACACATGGCCTGGGACGATGGCGCGTCCGGCCCGCGGCCGGCCGTACTGGTCAGCCACGCCTGGGGCGGCCGTGACGACTTCAGCTGTCAGCGCGCTGAAGACCTCGCTGCTCTGGGGTATGTCGGTTTCGCTCTCGACGTCTACGGCAAGGGCGTCCACGGCGGCACCGTGGGGGAAAACCAGGCCCTGATGAACCCCCTCCTCGGGGATCGCGCCCTGCTCCGCCGCCGGCTGGCTGCTGCCCTCACCTGCATTCGTGAGCAACCCGAAGTGGACCCCGGCAGGGTGGCCGCCATCGGCTACTGCTTCGGCGGGCTGTGCGTGCTCGACATGGCGAGGAGCGGGGCTGATCTGCGGGGTGTGGTCAGCTTCCATGGCCTGCTGTCAGCACCCGAGGGCATGGCGAACGACAGGATCAGCAGCAAGGTTCTGGTGCTGCACGGTCACGACGACCCCATGGTGCCGCCGGATCAGGTGCTGGCCTTCGAACAGGAAATGACCGCCGCCGGGGCCGACTGGCAGCTCCACGCCTATGGCCATACCCAGCATTCCTTCACCAACCCCGAGGCCAACAATCCGGATCTCGGTGCGGCCTACCAGCCCGATGCGGCGCGAAGGTCCTGGGTCTCCATGCAGGCCTTCCTCGAAGAGGTGCTGACCTGATCGCGCCTGGGGCCTGCGCATTTCTCCGCCTTCAGTTCACAGAGTTTCATGGCCGGCCTTTCCCTTGCACGTCCCAAGCGCTCTAATGAGAGCTTCTTGAATACCAGTGGAAGGGGATCGACCATGTCCATTGAAGCACCGGAGCCCGATCACAGCGGTAACAAGGATGCCCGCACTTTCGGCATGCTCTGCCACCTGCTGGCCTTTACCGGCTTTGTCATTCCTTTCGGCAGCATCATCGGGCCATTGGTGATGTGGCTGCTCAAGCGCGAAGAGCACCCCTTCGTCGACGATCAGGGAAAGGAAGCCCTCAACTTCCAGATCTCCATGTTGATCTACTTCATCGTCGCAGCGATCCTGACCATCATCGTGATCGGCATACCCATCCTGATCGGTCTCGGCATCTTCTGGCTGGTGATCGTCATCATTGCCGCGATACAGGCCAACACCGGCGTCGCCTACCGCTATCCGCTCAACCTGCGCCTGATCAAGTAGTAGCGCGGGTTACTCTGCCGGGGCACCCGCGTCGATCCAGCGGGCGATCACTTCGACCAGTTCCGGGTCGAGGCCACCGCCCATGGGCATGGGCTCCCCCTCGCCGCCCACCTCATGATGGGTGTTTGCCACCTTGTGATAGAGGTAGCTGGCCTGACGATCACCGGGTTCGACCCGATTGAGCCCGCTCTGTTCGGAACGCACCCCCACCAGATTGCCGTGGGCGGCGCGGGCATGGAGGGCGATGCCACCCTGCTCCAGGCCGGTGAGGTGACAGGCCACGCAGTGGGCATTGAGAATGGGTACCACGTGCTCACGAAACCCCACCGTGTCGGGTTCGGCAAGGCCTGAGATCGACCCCAACACGAGGGCGAGTGACAGGCCGGCCCCGGCCAGGCATGACCGCTCAGGCATCTCTGACCGGCTCCCGACTGGCATGCTGCGCCGCGATGTAGCCGTAGGTCATGGCCAGCCCGAGGGTGCCGCCGGCACCGTAGTAGGCCGCACGGGCGGGTGACGCCACGCAATTGCCGGCACCGAAGAGTCCCGGAATCGGCTGACCCAGGCCATCGACCATGCGGGCCTCGTGATTCACCACTGGGCCGCCGTTGGTGTCGAGGAAACCCGGGGCGAGAATGATGCAGAAATAGGGACCCTCGTCGCGCAGGGGGTACATGGTCGGATTGGGCAGATCGTTGTCAGGCCAATCGGTATCCTCACGCTTCTGCGCAAAGAACGGCATCCACTGCCGATCATAGTCCTGATCGCCCCTCCCGAAGTCCTCGTCCCGCCCCTTGCGCGCAAAAGTATTGAAGCGCTCGCGGGTCTGCGCCAACTGCTCCGCGAAGTCCGCCGCCAGACGCACACCACCGGTCTGCTCCGCATAGCGTTCCAGGCGCGCCTGAATGTTGCTGGTGAGTTCCTCGAGGCTGTCGCCCCTGATCGTGTACCAGGCGTCCCGGCCACTGCCCGACAGCGGGTAGTTGCCGGCCCAGGCTTCCGCCGTGCGCTGGTCGTAGATGTAGAACGTCAGCAGATTGGGATACTCACCCAGATTGGGGTCGAAGGTCTGATGCACCCGGGTCCGATCATTGTAGTTGCGTCGCTCATTGACGATGCGCTTGCCGTACTTGTTCACCTCGAACATGGAGTCGCCGGGTTGCATGAACGCCCCCGTGGCCACGGCGCGATTGCGAACGGCCTCCTCGAACACCACCGGAGTCCGCCAGCCGCTGCCCATGTTGCCGAGACTGACACCAGCAGCCTGGGCCATGGGCAGCAGATCCCCCGTGGCCAACACCGACGCGCAGGTCCCGTAATGAAAGGGCTGCTGGTGCTCGAGCACCATGTCCGCATTGTTGGCGTAGCCGCCGGTGCCGAATATCACCGCCTGCTTCGCCCGGAAGTTCAGCACGGAGCCGTCGTGCTCGACTTCGACACCGACGACGGCCCCATCACGCATGATCATGCGCTTCACCGCATGCTCGGTGAGGATGGGAACGTCACGCGCTTCGAGAAACCCTTCGAGCTGGCTGATCATCTCGAAGCCATTGCCGCCGGAACCGTCCCTGAGTGCCGGCACCAGGGGACGGCCGGCCGGTGTCTTGTTCTCCGGCATATGGGAGAAGTAGTCCAGCGGGCCGTCGCCACCGAAGTCGTCGCCGAACTGCCGGACCTCGAGCGCGCCGATCTCCCGCAGGTGATCGACCATGACGTGGCCGTTGTCGTAGAAGGCCTCGAGCTGCTGAAATGCCGCAGGCGCGAGGCCGAGGGTGGGACTCGCCGGGTCGTAGCGTTCCGGGAAGGAGTACCGGCACATGTAACGCAGGGCATCATCACGGGCATCAGTGATGCCTTTCTCACGCAGCAGATAGTGGTTGGGAATCCAGAACACCCCACCGGAACGGGCCGTCGTGCCGCCGAGCACGGGGCCCTTCTCGAGCACCGTCACGTTGCGACCGGCATGTGCCGCCACGGCAGCCGCCGTCAGAGCTGCGGCACCCCCTCCCACGCAGATGATGTCCGTTTCATGGTCGAAGCGCGTCACCTCCCGCGCGTCGCGTGCCTGCACGGCCGATGATGCGCCTGCCAGTCCGGCCACCGCCGCGGCGCCTGCCCCCTTGAGAACCTGTCTGCGTGTGGTCAAATGCCTGCTCTCCTATGAAAATTACGACAACTATTTGATCTTGAATCAACTTTTCAGATCGGAACACGCCTGTGGGAGAGCCCTATTCGCGCAGCGAATGGGCCGATTGCGAGGCGTTGTACCGAAGCTGCAGGCACCGGCTTCGCTGAACGTCATGCCAATCGGCGCGGCACACTGCTTGCGACGCATTTCGATCCCGTCGAAATGCGCCCACAGTCAGCGCATCGCACGTATCTTCCGCGACAGCGCGAACGAACAACGTTTGTGGCGGCTCCCAGGATGAGCCCGCCGCCGACCTCAGTCACTCAGATACTGGTCGATGACCCGGTGGATGTTGCGCATGCGTATTTCCTGATAGTTGCCCAGGGTCTGGCCGCCCTTGCCGCGGCTGGCCAGGAAGCCCTCCTGCTGCATCTTCAGGTTCATGGTGTCCTGGTCGTAGACGAAACCGAGGCCGTCGGACATGCCGGGAACCGTGGAATAGGAATCCTCCACTCCGATTCGATAAGGCTCGGGCGGTTCCGGGGGCGTGTCGCCGTTCTCGGGTTTCGGCCGCAGGAACACCAGATCGAACAGGGACTTGTCCACGCTCAGGCCGAGCGGGCGGAAGCGATAGAGCATGGGCAGGGAAATGCCCGGGAACAGGAACATGTTCGGGAACAAGTGGTACTCGATGGAGTCCAGCATCTCGCTGTCCGAGTAGCGGCTCAGATCCACCTTCCATTCCTTGCCGAAGCTTTCGCGCATGTACTGGGCCGCGACGCTGCGGGCCGTTTCGCCCTCCCCCACCTTCAGCGTGTTGTCGTCCAGCGTCATGGTCATGAGTTCGAGGATTTCCTGCTGGGTGATGGGCTTTTTATAGTGCGGGCTGGGATAGCCAATGGTGTGCACGAAGCGCGTCACCGTGTCGCCGAAGACGTCGTACTGGGCGTTGGCGTCACCTGATGTGGGCAATCCCTGGGCGTGAGTCTCCACCACGTGATAGGCCTCGAGGAATGCCTCCTGGGCCGACTTCCAGTTGCAGGGCAGCTCCTTCTGCACGTGGAGGACCGTGTAGCGCTCATCCAGCGGCCAGTTGGCGAAGTGCTCGGAAAGTACCCCAAGATGTTCTTCCAGCGGCTTGGCATCCGGGTCCATGTTGATGAACACGAAGCCGCCCCAGGTGGCCACCTTCACTTCCGGCAGCTGGTAGTCCTCGTCCTTGACGTGGGGGAAGTCCCAGCGGCAGGGAATGTCTTCGAGCTGGCCGTCGAGGTTCCACGTCCAGCCATGGTAGGAACAGCGGAACTGATTCACGCTGCCCTGGCTGAACGAGGCTGCCAGCTTGGTTCCGCGATGCAGGCAGGCGTTGTAGTAAGCCTTGATGCCGCCGGACTCGGTACGCACCACCACGATGGAGTGGTAGCCGATGTCATACACCACATAGTCGCCGGCTTCGGGAATCTGCTCTTCCCGGCAGGCCCACTGCCACACCCGTGGCCACAGCTTCTCCATCTCGAGATCGAAGAAGGCCTGAGAGGTGTAGCGCTGGTAGGGAATGTCCGCATCTCCCTGGAAGCGGTAGGACTCCGCAATCAGTTCGTCGGGTACCTTCCAGCCGTCCGACAGGATGATGTCCTTGGTGCTCGGCCCGGGACAGCGGGCCTCTCCGGGCTGCAGCATCTTGGCCTGACTCATGATTCACCTCCGCTCGAACATTGGAATAGGGGACTGCTGTCGCGAAACACAGCGGCCGCTCGCCGTGGAGCCGCCCATCAGGTGGGCGCAATTCTGGCGATGCCGGCCTCGATCATGCCCTGCACGTCCGCCTCGGAGAATCCGATCTCGCCGAGCACGTCGCGGGTGTGCTCGCCGTGCCGAGGCGCAGGCTGGGGCTGTGGAATGCCGTCGCTGAACGTGGCCCCGCCCCGGGGCTGCAGGACGCGGCCGGCAATGGGGTGTTCGATCTCATAGACGCCACCGGTGGCGCGGACATGGGGATCATTGGCCACTTCCGCCGGGGCGAGCACCACCGCCGCCGGCACGTCCTCGGCCTGCAGCCGCGGCACGATGTCACCGGCCGCATGATCGGCCACCAGTTCGCCCATGAGGTTGAACCACTCGCTGAAGCGCGCCGCCCGCGCCGAGGCGGTCCGGAACTTGTCGTCGGTGGCCAGTTCCGGGCGGCCCACCACGGTGCAGAACGAGGCCCACTGCCTGTCCGTGCCCGTGCTCACCGAGACCCAGGCGTCGGCACAGCGGTAGAGGCGATAAGCCCCGATGAGGTTCGGTCGGTGCTCTGCATCTCCATCCAGCAGCGAACAGTGCATCATCACGTCCGACCAGTTGAAGGCGATGTTGGCATCGAGCATGGACAGCCGGACGTGCTGGCCGCGGCCGGTGCTGCCGCGCTGGACCAACGCCGCCGTGATGGCCTGGGCACCGGTCAGAGCTGAGAGCTTGTCTGCCACCATGCCGCGGACAAGGGTCGGCTCGTCACCGTGGGTCTGGGCACCTGCCCAACCCGAAAGACTCTGAATCACGGGGTCATAGGCTGGATAGGCCGCGTAGGGTCCGGTGGGGCCGAACCCTGATGAAGAGTAGTAGACCAGCTTCGGATGCCGTTCCCGAACCAGCTCGGCACCGAATCCGAGGCGATCCATGACGCCGGGCCGGAAGCCTTCGAGGAACACGTCCGCGTTCTCGAGCAGGCGCCAGAGCGCTTCCTTGCCCTGTGTGTGCTGAAGATCGAGGGCCACCGAACGCTTGTTGGCATTGACGGTCACGAACCAGGCGCTGAGGCCGTTTTTCTGACTGCCGTAGAAGCGCAGGTTGTCGCCGACGCCAACGTCTTCGACTTTGATGACCTCCGCACCCTGGCGCGCGAGGATGCCCGCCGCCAGCGGCACGGCAATGAGCGATCCCACCTCGACGATGCGAATTCCTGCCAGTGGTCCGGACACGTGCTCGCCTCCCCAGGTCGATGGTCCCAGCCGTGGAGTCAACCACTTGCGACGTGATTTGCCCACTCCCGGGTTCGACAGGTCTCGTTCCTCCGGCATGGAGACAGCAAGCAGCCGTGCATGTTAAACAGGCTCGAAGCAACAGGAGGGCAGAGATGATCGTCGGCATTCATCACGTTGCCATCGTCGTACCCGACCTTGATCGGGCCCTGGCTTTCTACCGCGACGCATTGGGTTTCGCCGTCGTGCAGGAAGGTGATTGGGACGGCGACTATGCTCAGGCCGATCGCGTCATTGGCCTTAAAAAGACCTCTGCGCGCATTGCCATGCTCAAGGCACCCAATGCCTATCTGGAGATCTGGCAGTACCGCCACCCAGAGCCCGAGGATCGCCGCTCCCGGCCCTGCGACCTGGGCTATCCCCATTTCGCCCTGCAGGTCACGGACATCGAGGCCGAGTACCACCGGCTGGCGGAGGCCGGCATGACTTTCGCCGCGGATGCACCGGTGAATCTGGGCACGACTTCGGCCATCTACGGCAAGGATCCCTTCGGCAACATCATCGAGCTCTACGAGATCCGCGACCCCGCAGTGGCCCAACTGCAACCACGCACCGAGCAGGGAGAACAGCCATGAATCGCCCCACCGACCGCACCCTGTTCCAGAGCGCCTTCGTGGTGGACGATCTCGATGCCGCCATCGCCCGATGGGTCGATGAGTTGGGGGTCGGTCCGTTCTTCGTCGCCGACTACGAAGGCGTGCTGACCGAGGTCAAGTACCGAGGCCAGCCCAGCGAACTGTCCATGAAGGTGGCCCTGGCCCAGGCCGGGCCGGTGCAGATCGAACTGATCCAGCCCACCAGCAGCGCACCCTGCGCCTATCGGGACGGCGTACCGGCCGGCAGCGGCAGCGCCTTCCATCATATGTGTGCCTGGACCCACGACATCGAAGCCGACACCCGCTATTTCGAAGAGCGAGGCTACCCCTGCGCCAATATCGGCTATGCCGGCTCGGCCTACTTCGCCTACTACGATACCCGTCCGCTCATGGGCTGCATGATCGAGGTGGTGGAGAAAAAGCCCGGCGTCGTCGAGCTCTTCGGCAAGATCGCCAAGGCCGCGGAGGGCTGGGACGGCCGCAACCCGGTGCGCAGCATGGGGGATCTTTGAGGGGGTGTCGCAAAAGGCTGGCAAAACTCCGTGGGAGCGGCTTCAAAGGGTGTCGCAAAACTCGGCGGCCCTCTTACGGAACATACGACAACTATTTGATTTTTAAACAACTTGTCAGCTCGGAAAACGCCCTGTGGGACAGCCCTATTCGCGCAGCGAATGGGCCGATTGCGAAGCGCTCTACCAAAAGTGACGGCGCAGCTCCGCTGAATGCCATGCCAATCGGCGCATCGCCCTGCGGGCGCTAGCGCTCTGTTGCGCGCCCTCCATGGCGCGCCCCGCTTCGCGGCGCACTGCGTGCGACGCATTTCGCTGTTGAGCGCCGT
>JAFIFJ010000016.1 GCA_020832085.1 Gammaproteobacteria bacterium
GGCAGTCTTGCCGATCAGTCGAACGGGGGTTCGGGATGTAGTGGCCTGATGGGGGAGGGATGGTTCGCTGGCCTTCCTGGCCAGCGACCTGAGCGCTGCGCGCTCAGGCGTCTCCGCTGCGCTGCGACGACCCGATCGGCAATCCTGCCGATCGGTCGAACGGGGGTTCGAATCCTAGGCCCCCACTGCGCCAAATAAAAAGGGGACCTGAAGGCCCCCTTTTTATTTGGCGGAGAGGGAGGGATTCGAACCCTCGATGGGCTTTTAACCCATACTCCCTTAGCAGGGGAGCGCCTTCGACCACTCGGCCACCTCTCCAAAACGGCGCGCATCATACCATGTGGCGTGGGGATTCCCAGGCCGGACGCGTGATGCTCAGTCCTTCTCTTCCGGGCCTGAAGGGCCATTGCCCTTCTCGCCCTGAATCCGCTGATAAATCTCTTCGCGGTGCACCGAGACATCCTTGGGCGCGTTGACACCAAGGCGAACCTGGTTGCCTTTCACGCCCAGCACGGTCACGGAAATATCATCCCCGATCATCAGGGTCTCCCCAACCCTCCGGGTCAAAATCAACATACTGCTTCCTCCATCGCAACGACACCGGCTCCTGCCGTGCGCCGCGCCGGCCCATGCAGTGGGCTCGTGATCTGAGTCCAGTTGCAAAGCGTCAGGGTCTCCATCCTCTCAACCCAGGGAAATTCGGACTTCTGCGTCATCGACACGGTGGGGGCGATGACGCGCACTGTGATGTGCTGAACTTTCATGCCTCCTCGCGGGCTTCGCCCGAAAGTTCGAACGCTTCATGAATGGCTCGAACTGCCAATTCGAGATACTTTTCGTCCAGAACCACAGAGATCTTGATCTCGCTGGTGGAAATCATCTGAATGTTGATGTTCTCACGAGCCAGCGCGTCGAACATTTTCGTGGCGACACCCGCGTGGGACCGCATGCCGACGCCTACCGCTGACACCTTGACGATGCGGTTGTCGCCGGTGACGTCGCCGGCACCCATATCCTCGACCACACCAAGGACGATTTTCATCGCGTCTGCATAATCGCCACGTTTCACCGTGAAGGTGAAATCGGTCTGGCCATCGGCGCCGACGTTCTGAACGATCATATCCACTTCGATCCCCATTGCGCTCACGGGACCGAGCATCTTCGAGGCCACCCCGGGTACGTCTGGGGCGCCCTGAATCGTGATCTTGGCCTCATCGCGCGCAAATGCAATGCCCGAGATGATCGGCTGTTCCATGGCGTGGGACTCCTCTGTGGTGATCAGGGTACCGTCCCCCGAATCTTCGAAGCTGGACAGGACGCGAAGGGGCACGCCGTACTTGCCGGCGAACTCCACCGATCGCGGGTGCAGCACCTTCGAACCAAGACTGGCCATCTCCAGCATCTCCTCGAAGGTGATGCGATCGAGCCGTCTCGCGCTGGGCACCACCCGCGGATCGGTGGTGTAGACGCCGTCCACGTCCGTATAGATCTGACACTCGTCGGCGCCCATGGCCACGGCCACCGCCACGGCGGTGGTATCGGAACCCCCACGGCCGAGCGTGGTGACATCGCCATCCGCGTCGACGCCCTGGAAGCCCGCCACCACCGGCACGCAGCCGGCCTCGAGGTCCCGCTGCAGACGCTCGGTATCGATCTTCTCGATGCGGCTGCGGGTATGCTGGCCGTTGGTCCGAATGGCCACCTGATGCGCCAGATAGGACCTCGCCTGAATGCCCCGCTGCAGCAGAGCCATGCAGGTCAGCGCAACGCTGACCTGCTCGCCCGAGGCAAGCAGGACATCAAGCTCGCGCTCGGCGGGATCGTCCTGAATGGCGGCCGCCAGTTCCACCAGCCGATTGGTCTCCCCGCTCATGGCCGAGACCACCACCACCACCTGATGGCCGGCAGCCTTGAACCGCGCCACCCGCTCGGCGACGGCCTGAATACGCTCGATGCTGCCGACGGAAGTTCCGCCATATTTCTGAACGTAGCGCGCCATTCAAAGTCGATCCTGTTGTGGGAATCTGTCGGACTCGGACATGTTCATCGGTGAACGCCAGCGCCGTTCACCCCGTGGGCCTCAGGCGGCCTGCTCAGCCACCCAGCTGCTCACGCTCTGAAGGGCTTCGGGCAACGCTTCCGGGTGTTCACCGCCGCCGGCACGGGCCATGTCGGGTCGGCCGCCCCCGCGTGCGCCCACTTTCTCGCCCAGCCACTTGATCAGGTCACCGGCGCGCATCCGGTCCGTGAGATCCGCCGTGACGCCGGCTATCAGGGCCACCTTGCCTTCGTGGACTGCGGCCAGGACGATCACCGCCCGCCCCAGTTTGTTCTTGAGCTGATCCAGAGTGGCCAGCATGGCCTTGGGGTCGGCCACCTCGAGCTGGCGGGCCAGGACCTTGATGTCGCCGACGGTGACGGCACTGGCTGCGAGATCGTCGCCCTCAGCCGCGGCCAGCTTCCCCTGCATCTGGGACAGGCGCTTCTCGAGAGCGCGGTTGTCTTCGACCAGCGTGGCCACCTTGCGTTCCAATTCCTCCGGCGCGGCCTTCAGGGCATCCGCAATGCGCTCGAGCAGACGCTCGTTGCGGTCCATCCACGCCACGGCACCGGAAGCCGTGACCGCCTCGATACGGCGCACGCCGCTGGCCACACCCTGCTCAGCGACGATGCGCAGCAGGCCGATATCCCCTGTGCGCTGCACGTGGGTGCCGCCACAGAGTTCCGTGGAGAAGCCATCGCCCATGGAGAGGACGCGCACCCGATCGCCGTACTTTTCACCGAACAGGGCCACAGCACCCCGTTCCCGGGCCGCTTCGAAGTCCATGAGTTCGGTTGCCACCGCGGTGTTCTGCCAGATCTGCTCATTGACCCGGGTTTCGATGGCTTCGAGTTCAGCCTCGGTCACGGCCTGATAGTGGGAGAAGTCGAAGCGCAGCCGGTCTTCCGCCACCAGGGACCCCTTCTGCTCCACATGGGCGCCGAGAATCTCGCGCAGGGCTGCGTGCAGCAGGTGGGTGGCGGAATGATTGCGGGCAATGCGCATCCGCCGGTCGCCATCGACGCGGGTCGACACGCCGTCGCCGACGCTCAAGTGACCCTGTTCGAGCTGGCCCAGGTGCAGATGCTGGGCGGCCCCCGGACGGGTATCGGTGACGCGGAATCGACCCGCCGGGTTCTCGATGCTGCCCGTGTCGCCCACCTGGCCGCCGGATTCGGCGTAGAAAGGGGTCTGGTCCAGCACCAATACGCCTTGTTCGCCGGCTTCGAGCTTCGTCACCGCTTCGTGTCGCCCTGCGCTGACCCGGAACAGGGCCACGATGGCCGCATCGTGGGCCAGGCTCTCGTAACCCGTGAACTCCACTTCGCCGTCGATGTCCAGGGCGCCGCCGGCTCCCACCGCGAATCGGCTGGCAGCGCGTGCCCGATCGCGCTGGGCATTCATCTCCCGCTCGAAGCCATCGAGATCGAGTTCGAGGCCACGCTCCCGCGCCACATCGGCCGTGAGGTCCACCGGGAAGCCGTAGGTGTCGTAGAGCTTGAAGACGACGGCGCCCGGGATGGTGCTGCTTTCGAGCCGCGCGACTTCCTGCTCGAACACTTCCATGCCGGTACCGAGGGTGCGGGCGAACTGCTCCTCTTCCTGCAGCAGCACCCGGCGCACATGGGTCTTGGCCTTGCTCAACTCCGGATAGGCGTCGCCCATCTCCGCCGCCAGATCGTCCACCAGCCGGTGAAAGAAGGGTTCACTGCAGCCGAGTTTGTGGCCGTGACGCAGGGCCCGCCGGATGATGCGGCGCAGCACGTAGCCACGACCCTCATTGCCGGGCAGGACACCGTCGATGACGAGAAAGGCTGCCGCACGGATGTGATCGGCAATGACCCGCAGGGAGGCCGCAGCGGGTTCCGCCACACCTGCAGCACCGGTTTCCCGGCCGACTGCGGCGATCAGGTTCCGGAACAGATCGATGTCGTAGTTGCTGTGCACACCCTGCAGCACCGCTGCGATGCGCTCGAGGCCCATGCCGGTATCGACGCTGGGTCGGGGGAGATCCGTCAGCGTGCCGTCCGAGGCGCGCTCGAACTGCATGAACAC
Organism: Gammaproteobacteria bacterium; assembly: GCA_020832085.1. Lineage (GTDB taxonomy): Bacteria > Pseudomonadota > Gammaproteobacteria > Pseudomonadales > Azotimanducaceae > SLTB01. The sequence continues at coordinate 4,097 of JAFIFJ010000016.1, forward strand.
CAGATTCCAGATCTCGACGTAGCGGTCCCCGTCCTCGTCAGGCGTCCCCGGGGGACCCCCTGCGACGTCGGGACCATGGTCAAAAAAGATCTCGGAGCAGGGACCACAGGGGCCGGTGTCACCCATGGCCCAGAAATTGTCCTTGTCCCCCATCCGGGTGACCCGGTCCGCCGGCACGCCGATGACGTCGGTCCAGATGGCGGCGGCTTCGTCGTCGCTGTCATGGACGGTGACCCAGAGCCGGTCGGCCGGCAGGCCGAGTCGCTCGGTCAGCAGGCGCCAGGCGAAGCTGATCGCATCCTGCTTGAAATAGTCGCCGAAGCTGAAATTGCCCAGCATCTCGAAGAAGGTGTGGTGACGGGCGGTGTAACCTACGTTCTCGAGGTCGTTGTGCTTGCCGCCGGCCCGGACGCAGCGCTGGGAGCTGGCGGCGCGGCGGTAGGGCCGTGCGTCGCGACCGGTGAAGACGTCCTTGAACTGCACCATGCCCGCATTGGTGAACAGCAGCGTCGGGTCATTGCCCGGCACCAGGGAACTGCTCGGTACCACCTCGTGGCCCTGTGCGGCAAAGAAGTCCAGGAAGGCTTGGCGGATTTCGGCGCTCTTCATTTCCATTCCGGTTCAGTGGGCCCGCGGCGGTCGTCCACATACAAGCGTGCCCCGCGGATCGTTCAGAATCTGCGGTCAAGCTCACGCCATGCAGCTTCCAGGGGGCCAGAAGGGCGCGGATTATAGCTGAATCGTCGGCGCTCGCCGAGAGGGAGACCACAATCGGGAAGAGCGCGCCGAGATCAGCGTCTCAATCTGGCGTCTTCCGCGGCCAGACGCTCCGCCAGCCAGACCTTGATCAGGGACTGGCAGGGCACGTCGCGCTCATCGGCCTCAGAAACGAACTCCGGCCGTGGCTTACGTCCCCCGCTCATCAATGTCCCGCTCCTTCCTGAGCACGATCTCTCGAACCATTACGAACCTCACGGCAGCGGACCAAGCACCCGGCCTACGAGACCTTCGGGGAAACCGCGGCCGGCCAGGAATCGGGCGCGGCGGGCCCACTCGCCCCGATCGGCAGCGGAGTCACTGCCGAAGCGCCGTTCCACGACCTGCTGGGCGAGATCCGGCCACTGTTCGGCATAGTCTTCGAGCAGGGGTTCGACGGCAGCGGCGTCCAGGCCGCGCTGGCGCAGATCGGCCCGGATCCGCAGCGGACCCTGGCCGCGATTGACCCGGCTGCGGATCAGCACCTCTGCATAGCGGGCATCGGACTGCAGCCCGGCTTCGGCGAGGGAATCGAGGGTGTCTTCGATGAGCGCATCCACGGTACTGCGGGAGGGTTCTGGCGCGGAGGCTTCCTCCGGCCAGGCTCCGTCCATGTCGGCCTGCGCCTCGGCACGCCGAGCGGACTGCCGGGTTCGGGAGCGAGCGGCCTTGCCGGCCACCTTGCCGCAGTGACGACGCAGTTTTTCCTTCAGCTCCAGACGGCTGTGTTCCCGCCGCGCCAGCAGGTCCATGGCGTAGCGCCGCAGAGCGGACCTCTCAGCCGGATCAGCCATGGCCATTGCGCCCTCCTTCGCCGCCCGTCACGGATCGATCCATCGATCAACAATGGCGTCAGAAACTCTCTTCCGTCTCCGCCGTAGCCCCGGCAGAAGCTGCCGCGGCAGGCTCCGCACCCGCCGCGCCCAGCGGTCCGGGCCGACCCACTCCGGGCAGCAGCTGCTCGCGGATGCCAGCCTCGATGGTGGCAGCCATCTCCGGGTGCTCGGCGAGGAAGTCGGCCGCATTCTTCTTGCCCTGGCCGATCTTGTCGCCCTTGTAGGCATACCAGGCGCCGGATTTCTCAATCAGGCCCTGCTTGACCCCCAGATCGATGACTTCACCGAGCTGGAAGATCCCCTTGCCGTAGAGGATCTGGAACTCGGCCTGCTTGAAGGGGGGCGCCACCTTGTTCTTGACCACCTTGACCCGGGTCTCGTTGCCGGTGACCTCGTCACCTTCCTTGACCGCGCCGATGCGGCGGATGTCCAGGCGCACCGAGGCGTAGAACTTCAGGGCATTGCCGCCGGTGGTGGTTTCCGGGGAACCGAACATGACGCCGATCTTCATGCGGATCTGGTTGATGAAGATCACCAGGGTGTTGGAGTTCTTGATGTTGCCGGTCATTTTGCGCAGGGCCTGGCTCATGAGCCGGGCCTGCAGGCCCACATGGGAGTCGCCCATTTCGCCTTCGATCTCGGCCTTGGGTGTGAGGGCGGCCACGGAGTCCACCACCACCACGTCCACCGCGCCGGAGCGGACGATCATGTCGCAGATCTCCAGCGCCTGTTCGCCGGTGTCGGGCTGGGAGACCAGCAGATCGTCGGTATTGACGCCGAGGTGGCCGGCGTAGACCGGATCGAGGGCGTGCTCGGCATCGATGAAGGCACAGGTGCCGCCGAGCTTCTGAGCCTCCGCGATCACCTGCAGGGTGAGGGTGGTCTTACCGGAGGACTCCGGCCCGTAGATCTCCACCACCCGGCCCCGGGGCAGCCCGCCCACGCCGAGGGCGATGTCCAGCCCCAGGGAGCCGGTGGAGATCGCCGGCACGTTGACCTGCTGGCGGTCGCCGAGCCGCATCATGGATCCCTTGCCGAACTGGCGCTCGATCTGGGAAAGCGCGGCACTCAGTGCCTTGTCCTTGTTCGCGTCCTGAGCCATCTGATCGGTTCCCCCGTCTGCACTGGGTGAGCGGTTGCGGACGTGCCGCAAATAACTGGATGCCTGAACAGTATCACGGCCTCGGAGCGGATGCCAGCCCCGGCGTGTCAGTCAGGGCGGATTCTAGCGTGGGACATTGACGCTCTGCAGCCGCCGCCGGTCGCATGCGCGTCTGTAAGCTCAGTCTGCAAGCAGGGCCACCGCACCCTCGAGACTGCGCAGCACCGCCGCCTCGCGCACCGTCCCGCGACTGCCGCGGAAATACTCCACGGCGGTGGTCGTCGGGGCATCGCGCTCGGCCCAGGCGAACCACACCGTACCCACCGGCTGCAGCACTTCACCGCCACCGGGACCGGCAATGCCGGTCACCGCCAGGGCGAGGTCTGCCTCCGTGGCAGTCAGAGCTCCTTCCGCCATGGCCCGGGCCACCGGCTCACTCACCGCCCCATGACGGCTCAAGAGATCCGCGGGGACCCCGAGCAGGCGCTGCTTCATGGCCTCCGTGTAGGTCACCAGCCCAGCGACGAACCAGACCGAACTGCCGGCAACGCCGGTGCAGGCACTGGCGATGCCGCCGCCGGTGCAGGATTCCGCCGTGGCCAGGGTCCAGCCGCGCGCCGCGAGCAGGGCTCCGAGGCGCTCGGCGAGGAGATGTGGGTCGTTGTCCACGGCCAAATTCGAGCCCCTCCGTCCATAAGAGTTCGCCAAGAACGTTCGTTCACGCTGTCGCGGAAGAAGCTTGCGATGCGCCGATGGGCATGACGTTCAGCGAAGCCGGTGCCTTCAGCTTCGGCACAACGCCTCGCAATCGGCCCATTCGCTGCGCGAATAGGGCTCTCCCACAAGGGCGCGCCCCAATCTTAAAAATTAATTCAAAATCAAATATTTGTCGCATTTTTGGTAAGAGTTAGCCCGGACTGAGTTCCTGCGGGATCGAGTTCGGTAGCGATCCCGACAGTGATTCGGAACATCCCCACGGTCGGACCCACAAGAGCCACCCCGAGAGCACCACCCGCTGTTGACGCCCGCGCCAGCCGGATGCTTCACTCCCGGCCCTTCGCTTGATGGTACAACCATGGCATCGAAGGCGCCCGCGTCCACCGGCCACACGCCCATGATGCAGCAGTATCTGCGCATCAAGGCGGACTATCCGGACACCCTTCTCTTTTACCGCATGGGTGATTTCTACGAGCTGTTCTACGGCGACGCCAAGCGTGCCGCGGAACTGCTGGACATCACCCTGACGGCGCGCGGGCAATCGGCCGGCGAACCCATTCCCATGGCGGGCGTCCCCTACCACGCCCTCGATGGCTATCTGGCCCGGCTGGTGAAACTCGGGGTGTCGGTGGCCATCTGCGAGCAGGTGGGTGATCCCGCCACCAGCAAGGGACCGGTGGAACGGCAGGTGGCGCGTATCGTCACGCCGGGCACCCTCACCGACGAAGCGCTGCTCGACGAACGCACAGATCAGCTGCTCCTGGCCGTGGCCACAGGCCCGGCCGGCTTCGGTCTGGCCTGGCTCAATCTGGCGGCCGGCGCGTTCTGCGTCTCGGAAGTGAACAGTCCCGAAGCCCTGCAGGCGGAACTCGAACGGCTGCGCCCGGCAGAACTGCTGCTGCCGGAAGGTACCGCGCTGCCCGCCGGCGTGCGCGAGCGGCGCGGTGCGCGCTCGCGGGCACCCTGGCTGTTCGATCCCGGCGCCGGCCGGGATGCCATTCTGGCCCAGCTCGGCACCCGCGATCTGGCCGGTTTCGATTGCGAGGATCTCAGCCTGGCCCTCGGCGCCGCCGGCGCTCTGCTGGACTACGCCAAGGAAACCCAGCGCAGCGCCCTGCCCCATATCCGCCGGCTGCGCCGGGAGCAGGCCGACGCCGCCATCACCCTGGATGCCGCCAGCCGCCGCAATCTGGAAATCGATCGTCAGCTCGATGGTGGTCGCGAACATACCCTCATGAAGGTAATGGATCACACGGCCACCGCCATGGGCAGCCGGCTGCTCGCGCGCTGGCTGCATCGACCGCTGCGGGACCCGAAACCCATCCGTCATCGGCAGCAGGCGGTCACCACCCTGCTGACACGGACCGCCGCTGCAGGACTTCAGCAGGCGCTGCGCGGCATTGGCGACATGGAACGCATTCTCGCCCGGGTGGCACTGCGCTCCGCCTCGCCCCGGGATCTGGCACGGCTGCGCGATGCATTGACCCGGATCCCTGAGATTCGCAGTACGGTGGGCGCCCTCGATGCCCCGCGTCTGGGCGCCCTGAATGCCATCATCGGCGAGCATCCGGGCTGCCGCGACGAACTGACCCGGGCGATCATTGAGCAGCCGCCGGCGGTCCTGCGCGACGGCGGCGTCATCGCCCCGGGCTTCGATGCCGAGCTCGACGAGCTGCGGGCGCTGTCCGAGCATGCGGGCGACTTTCTCATCGACCTCGAACGGCGGGAGCGGGAACGGACCGGCTTCACCACCCTGAAAGTGGGCTACAACCGCGTTCACGGCTACTACCTGGAAACCAGCCGTCGGGAAGCGGAACAGGCACCCACCGAGTGGGTCCGGCGGCAGACCCTGAAGAACGCCGAGCGCTTCATCACGCCGGAGCTGAAGACTTTCGAGGACAAGGCCCTGTCCGCCCAGAGCCGGGCCCTGGCCCGGGAGAAGCAGCTCTACGAAACCCTGCTCGACAGCCTCAATGAAGACCTCGGTGCGCTGCAGGAAACCGCAGAAGGTCTGGCCGAACTCGACGTGCTGGCCAACTTCGCCGAACGGGCAGCGAGCCTGGACCTGTGCTGCCCCGAACTCAGCGACCGACCCGGCATCCGCATCCGCGACGGTCGCCACCCGGTGGTGGAAGCGGTGCTCGACAGCCCTTTCATCCCCAACGATCTCGAACTCGACGACGCCACCCGCATGCTGGTGATCACCGGCCCGAACATGGGCGGCAAATCCACGTTCATGCGCCAGACCGCGCTGATCGTGCTGCTGGCCTGGACCGGCAGTTTCGTCCCGGCCCGCAGCGCCGAACTCGGCCCGGTGGATCGCATCTTCACCCGCATCGGCGCTGCCGACGATCTCGCAGGCGGACGCTCCACGTTCATGGTGGAGATGACCGAGACCGCCAGCATCCTCAACAACGCCAAGGCATCCTCACTGATCCTGATGGACGAGATCGGCCGCGGCACCAGCACCTTCGACGGCCTCTCCCTGGCCTGGGCCAGCGCCCGCCACATCGCCCGGGAGATCGGCGCCTTCACCCTGTTCGCCACCCATTACTTCGAACTCACCAGCCTCGCCGAGGAAGAAACGGGAGTCGCCAACGTCCACCTGACGGCCACGGAGCACGCCGGGCGCATCGTCTTTCTGCATCGGGTGGAACCCGGTCCGGCCAGCCAGAGCTACGGCCTGCAGGTGGCCCGCCTGGCCGGCGTGCCGGATCCCGTGATCGAGGCAGCGCGAGGCCGCCTGGCGGAACTCGAGGCCGAGAGTGTGGCGCGGGAAGCCACGCCCACCCAGAGTGACCTCTTTGCCATACCCAGCACCCGCGAGCCCCTGCCCTGCCCGACCGCATCCATGCTCGAAGAGGCCCTGCGCGGGTACGACCCGGACAGCCTCAGTCCCCGGGAGGCCCTGGAGGCCCTGTATCGCCTGCGGGGCCTGCTGGACTCCGATCAGAGCTGAGGCGACCGCCGCCTCCTTGAAGCTGCGTTTGTGCAATATAAAATTGACCTGCCGACGTCCTGGATCGGATCCCTTGGGCCTGGGAGGATCAGGCAGCGTTACAGGGATCGCTCTCGAGCTTTCTCAGGACCGGCGTGACGAAGGCAGGCGGCACTGACGGCACGGCACTCAAAAACCGTCCTTGCTGTGCGCTGACGCTCGGCACGACGAACCTGAACGCGCCTCCCTGCCTTGCACCACAAGCTGTCCGGGCGCATCTGGACCGCGCTCACTGGCTGCCCACTCCGCAAACACTCATGGGAGGTTGGCCAACCATGTCCGCATCCATCAGCAACCTGCCGGGACGAGCGCTCGTGCGCTTCGGCCGACGCATCCGCAAGCCCCTCGACAACGTTTTGGCTCCCCATTCGGCCGTTGGCGATCCGCCGGTCTTCGCCCGCGACACCTTTCCCGAAGTCAGGGCTCTGGAAGGGCACTGGCAGACGATCCGGGACGAAGCCCGGGCCGTCATGGAGGATCAGGACCTAACGCCACCGCTGCGGGAACTGTCACCGGATCACCGCGGCATCGCTCGTGACGATCACTGGCGCTGCTTCTTCATCTGGGGCTACGGCATCCGGGTCGAGCAGAATGCGGCCCTGTGTCCGCGCACCGCGGAACGGGTCGAACGCATCCCGGGATTGATCTCCGCCTTCTTCTCCATCCACAAGCCAGGCACCGAGATCCCCGAGCATCGTGGCGTCTCTAAGAGCATCATCAATTGCCACCTTCCCCTCGACGTGCCCGCCGGGCCTGAGGTCTGCGGCATCCGCATCGACGGCAGGGACTACGGCTGGCAGGAAGGGCGGACCCTGATCTTCGACGACACCTACCGCCACAGCGCCTGGAACCGCAGTGATCAGCCCCGGGTGATTCTGCTGCTGCAGTTCAGGCGGCCGCTGCATTTTCCCGGTTCTCTGCTCGCCGGCGCGTTTCTCGGCCTGGTCCGCCACAGCCCCTTCGTTCGCGACGTCCAGCGCGCCCTGGAGGCCGAAACCCAACGCACAGCGCGGTAGGCCCAAGCTCACTGCGGGCCGGGCCGGGGGTCGCCGCGCTGATTCTGGAGGCCGTCTGACCTGCACGCGCGCAGGTCGGTCGTGGATGGGCAGGCAAAACGCATGGATATTCGCGGCCTGCCACCCTAGAATACGCCGGCTTTGCGAACCCAGCACTCGGGAGAATCCCAGCGATGACCTTCGTAGTCGGCGAGAACTGCATCAAGTGTAAGCATACGGATTGCGTGGAAGTCTGCCCCGTGGACTGCTTCTACGA
>JAFIFJ010000017.1 GCA_020832085.1 Gammaproteobacteria bacterium
GTCAGCGCCGCGGTCAGCGTCGTCTTGCCGTGGTCCACGTGACCAATCGTGCCTACGTTTACGTGCGGCTTGGTCCGCTCGAACTTGGCTTTGGACATCGAAAGCGCCTCCTGTGTACTCCGAACCTACATTCACATGGGCTACGGGTTTTGCCCGCGCCCGACATGGGTACTGCACCAAAGCGTCCGAGCTGACGCCCTCACTGCACCTTGCGCTGCCGCCGGGACTGAAACCTCAGTCCCCGGCCGCCGCGCGACCTGGTGCTCACAGACGGATTTGAACCGTCGACCTCTCCCTTACCAAGGGAGTGCTCTACCAACTGAGCTATGTGAGCAGTTGATCTCACTGCCCTTTTGGAGCGGGTAGCGGGAATCGAACCCGCATCATCAGCTTGGAAGGCTGAGGTTCTACCTTTGAACTATACCCGCGACCTTTTCGTTCCTTTCTTCAGCGACGCGCCAGCCTCTCAAATCGGCCTCGCGCTCTGCTCTTTCCCGCGCTGTCGGGACCGGGCGGCAGCCTTCCCGTACGATCGACTTCGCGTCTTGACTTGGTGGAGGGGGAAGGATTCGAACCTTCGAAGGCTGAGCCGTCAGATTTACAGTCTGATCCCTTTGACCGCTTGGGTACCCCTCCAGAAAGGGCGCCAGATTCTGCTCCTGCGCCGAACAGATGTCAATGAACCATCATCCCAGGAGCGTCACGCACTCACGGGATTCTGATTGACCGACTTCACTGCCACCGCCAGCCCACCGGGCCAGCACAATCGGGCAGCCTATTCATGACTGGTGCCGCCTCAACGATTCGAACGCTGGACCTTCTCATTACAAGTGAGCTGCTCTACCACTGAGCTAAGGCGGCAGAACCCAGCCGGCCTTCGACCGCTGCGTCCGGAGGCGCGGATTCTAGGGCCTGGGGCCCCCCGGCGCAATCGCATCCACATCCTGACAGGGAAAGATTTCGGCACCCATGCTGTCCGCAAGCGCCCTGATATCGCCCTCGGGCCAGTTCGAAGGCTCTTCGGGCTCGATCTCCACCCAGATTCCGTCCTCCTCCTCACTGCGTCGCCAGGTCATGTTCCAGGCCACAGCCGCTTCCACGAGGGTGTCGGCGTCATCCCCTGAAACCGGCCCGAGCAGCAGGCAGGGCGTGACGACTGACGGCAGCTCGGCAGGATCGGAGCTGGACTCCTGCAGCAGAACCAGGGTGGGCAGATCGGAGTCGGGCAGCACCATCTGCTGGCTCGCCGGCGGGCGCTCCGGGCCGGGCCGGCCGCTGCCCCAGAGCAGCAAGGCCAGATTCAGCAGGACCACCGCCAGGGCGAAGCCCCTGAGCATGGCTCAGACCTCGGCCCGGGCGAGCCCGTCGAGGACCAGCTCCGGCACCAGGATCCGGTTCCCCAGGGTGGCGGGCGCAATGCGTTCACCATCGCCGCCAGTCACGAACAGAGGCGCATCGGGATACGCTTCACGAAAGGCCTCGACCCGGCGCACCACGAAGTCCCGGGCCAGCAGAACCGTCCCGAACCCGACGGCTTCCGCGGTGTCCCGCCCGGGAACTGCCGGCGCCTCCACCTCGACCTTGGGCAGACGGATTCCTGCCGTCCCCGCCAGCAGCGCCGAGCGCATCATGCGCAGCCCCGGAACAATCCAGCCGCCCTGATGGACGCCATCGGCAGCGACCAGATCGAGGGTGATGGCACTGCCCGCATCCACCACCGCGAATGCTCCGGAACAGCGCTCCGCCGCAGCCGCCAGGGCCAACCAGCGATCCACCCCCATGCGCTCCGGCTCCCGGTAGCCAGATACCAGCCGACCACAGCGGTCCGTGGAGCGGGCAAAATCGATACGTCCGGTGCCTTCCGCCTCCAGTTCACGGACCAGCGCCGCATTGAAACTGGCATCAGCCACACTGGCAATGCGGGCGCGCTCCGGTGCCGGTCGCCCCGGCTGCCGCCAGGGATAGTCCTGCCCCGGCTCCGGCAGATGCGGCGCGAACCCGCCCGCAAGGCGCTCGCCCCCGTCACTGAGCAGACGCCATTTCAGGCGCGAATTGCCGATATCCAGCTCCAGAATCATGCCTTCTCCTCCAACCTCAAACTGACCTCGCCCGCCCCTACGGTCACGACCTCAGACGCGGTCTCGATGACGAACTCGCCGCGGTCGTCGATGCCCCGGCCCCAGCCGCGGATCTCGCCCTGCTCGGAGCGGGCCACCACACGGCGGTCGAGAAAAGGATCCCGGGCCTGCCAGCGCCGGCGCAGATCGGCGTCGAAGCCCTGCTTTCGAAAGCCTTCGAGGGTCCGGCGCAGATGGATGATGATGGCCGCCGCCAGCCGATTGCGCTCGATTCGCGCGCTGCCAGCGCGGGTCAGATCGGTCCAGGCCTGATCGATACCGGTGCTCGTGTAGGCCGGAACGCGGACATTGATACCAATGCCGAGGATGGCATGACTGCCTGCCCGGGAGGTCACCAGCTCGACGAGAATTCCCCCCAGCTTGCGCCCGTTGACAAGCAGGTCATTGGGCCACTTCAGCGTCACCGTGACCGGGGCCACTTCCTCGATGGCCTCGGCCACCGCGACTCCCGTGGCCAGGGACAGACCGGAAGCGGCCTCGAGGCCTCCCGGGAGCGCCTCGACCTGGGACAGATAGACATTGGAGGCCACGGGACTCGACCAGGCCCGCCCGCGTCGGCCTCTACCGGCCGTCTGGGCCTCGGCGAGGATGACCGCTGGAGCCGAGCCACCGGCTTCGATTCGCGCCCGGGCAAGATCGTTGGTCGAGCCGGTGACGCCGAGGACTTCGACATGCGGCACCTCGTCCAGCGCAGCCTGAAGATCGGCGCCGATGCGGCCGGCGTCGAGCAGGTCCACACCTCCGGGCACCCGCAGGCTGCCGTCGCGGCGCTGGCGAACGCCGTGATCGATCAGCTCCGGCAGCATGGTGGCCAGCATCTCAGGCGATATGGCCGCATGCTCGGCGAGGGCATTCAGCGTCACGGGTTCACCCGCCCCGAGGCGGCTCAAGATCAGCAGGACCCGTTCTGGCGTGATGGCGGACATGCTGGTGGCGGCTTCCGGTATCCGTGGCTCGGGCCGCGGATCATAGCATCGCGGAACCCCGGCCCAACGCCAGGACGGCTTTGATCCTCGCAGGCAGCAATTCGAGCTGCAGGGACTGCTATACTCCCGCCCCTTTCCAAACCGGTACCCAATTCGGGGGAGCGAACAGGCGGATGTCCCGGCGTTGTCCTATTGCCCGGCTCGGCATCATCGGCGGCGGCCAACTCGCCCGCATGATGATCCCGGCCGCAACCCAGCTCGGCTGCGAGGTCGTCATTCTCGACCCGACGCCAGACAGCCCTGCAGGCCAGCTGGCCTCCGCTCAGATCGTCGGCAGCTTCGACGACGGCGATAGCCTGCGGGCGCTCGCGGAGCGCTGCGACCTGACCACCTTCGACATAGAAACCATCGCCACCGCCCCCCTGCAGCGGCTCACCGAGGCCGGCCACGTCATTCTGCCGGCGCCGCAACTGCTGGCCGTGATCCAGGACAAGCTGGCGCAGAAACAGCGCCTGCTTGATTCAGGCATTCCCACGGCGGACTTCGTTGCCCTCGACGAGCCGGACGCGGCCTCCATGGTGGCGTTCGGACTGCCGCTGGTTCAGAAAGCGCGGCGCGGCGGCTACGACGGGCGCGGCGTGGCCGTCTTCACCGATGCGGTGATCGAAGAACGCATCCTGCCGGTACCCAGTCTGCTCGAACGCTACGTGGATTTCCGCTGCGAGCTCGCCGTCATGGTGGCCCGCAGCGGCAACGGCGAAACCCGCTCCTACCCCGTCGTCGAGATGGTGTTCGACGATCGCGCCAACGTACTCGATGTACTGCTTGCGCCAGCCCGCATTGCCCCCGAGGTTGCCACCCGAGCCCAGCAGCTCGCCGAGCAGACGGTCAGGGCCCTGGACGGCGTCGGCATGTTCGGGGTCGAGCTCTTCCTGACTCGCGACGGTCAGCTGCTGGTCAACGAAGTGGCGCCGCGCACCCACAACTCCGGTCACTGGACCATCGAAGCCTGCCGGACCAGCCAGTTCGAACAGCACCTTCGCGCCATTGTCGGCCTGCCCCTCGGAGACACCACCCAGCACTCACCCGCCGTGATGCTGAACCTGCTCGGCGAGGCGGACGCCCAGGGCGAGGTGGTCATCGAAGGCCTCGACGAAGCTCTGGCCCTCCCCGGCGTCGCGGTGCATCTCTATGGCAAACAGACGGTGCGGCCGTACCGCAAGATGGGCCACGTCACCATCACCGCGGCGGATCTCGAAACTGCCCTGGAACTTGCAGGACAGGTTCGCGCAAGCTTGAAGGTCACCGGACACCTCACTGCGACGGAGCCGTCATGAGCACACCCCGGGTCGGCATCATCATGGGCAGCGATTCGGACCTGCCGGTCATGGAACAGGCCGCCGAGACCCTCGATCAGCTCGGCGTACCCTATGAGATGACCATCGTCTCGGCTCACCGCACGCCGGAGCGGATGTTCAACTACGCCCGGGACGCCGCGAGCCGCGGTCTCAAGGTGATCATTGCCGGCGCCGGAGGCGCAGCCCACCTCCCCGGCATGGTGGCCTCCCTGACCATCCTGCCGGTCATCGGCGTGCCGGTGCGCACCACGGCCCTTGGCGGCCAGGATTCTCTGCTGTCCATCGTGCAGATGCCCCGGGGCATTCCGGTGGCCACGGTGGCCATCGACAACGCCACCAATGCCGGCCTGCTGGCCGCTCGCATTCTCGCCGTCAGTGACGGCGAACTGGCCCAGAGGCTTGAGGAGTACGCTCGGGGCCTCGAAGCCAAGGTGGCGGACATGGTCAGCCGACTGGAACAGCAGCGAGGTGCGTGAAGCCATGACGTCACGCGAGCCCGGCCCATGAGCCAGCCCCTGGTCCCGGTCATCCTTTCCGGCGGCGCCGGAACCCGGCTCTGGCCCCTGTCCCGTGAGCGCATGCCGAAGCAGCTGCTGCCGCTTCTCGGCGACCAGAGTCTGCTGCAGGACACCCTGAAGCGCGCCGAGGCCGCCTGTTCCACACCGGCCCTGCTGGTGTGCAATTCAGGCCATCGCTTCCAGGTGGCAGAACAGCTCCAGTCCAGCGGCTGTAGCGAAGCCACCATCATGCTCGAACCCATGGGGCGCAACACCGCCCCGGCTATCGCCGTGGCCGCATACGAAGCACTGATGCAGCACGGCGCCGGCGCCCAACTGCTGGTAATGCCCGCCGATCACGTCATCGTCGACACCGAGGCCTTCGCAAAGGCCGTCGGCGAGGCGGCCCGGCTTGCCGGCAACCATCGAGCGGTCGCTTTCGGCATTCGCGCCACCCGCCCGGAAACAGGCTTCGGGTATCTCGAGGCGGGCAATCCCATTGCCGGCTTTACGGCTGCCTGCGAGATCGCTGCCTTCGTCGAAAAGCCCGATCTGGCCCGCGCTGAGGCCTTCGTCGAGGGCGGGCGGCACTTCTGGAACGGCGGCATGTTCCTGTTCCCGGCGGTGTGGTTGCTCAAGCAGCTGGCGGCTCTGGAACCCGAAATGGCCGCCTGCGCAGAGAAGGCATGGAGCAATGCCCGCCGCGATGCGGACTTTGTCCGACTCGACGCTGCCGCCTTCGAGCGCTCGCCCTCGAACTCCATCGACTATGCGCTGATGGAGCGTATCGACGGTGCCGCCATGGTGACGCTGGATGCAGGGTGGGACGACGTCGGCTCCTTCACGGCCCTGTGGCAGCTCGGCAAAGCGGACGCCGACGGCGTGGTGACAGTGGGTGATGTTCTCAGCGACGGTAATCACGACTGCTACCTGCGCGCCGACCACCGTCTGGTCGCTGCCCTGGGCGTGCGCGACCTCATCGTCGTCGAGACCGCCGATGCGGTGCTGGTCGCCCATCGGGATGCCGTGCAGGACGTCAAACGCGTGGTCGAAGCGCTGCGTTCGGAGGGTCGCACGGCCCTGCTCAGGGATCCTCCGTCAAGGCCCGCACCCGGCGCTGCCAAGGGCCAGTGAAGGTCGCCAGTGCGTCCGCCGTCCTAAGCCGCGCACACCATCCATGATCCCTGCACGACGTTCCGGACGCACCGGCGATGCGATCATCCTAGGCTTCCCGGCCGAGCAGCGCGATGGTGGCACCGTGCCATCAACTGACGCCCGCCGTTTTTCGACGGGCAAGCTGAAACGATGCCGACTGGGGGCGTCGGGATCGGGATCGGGATCGGGATCGGGATCGGGATCGGGATCGGGATCGGGATCGGGATTGGGATTGGGTTCGGGTTCGGG
>JAFIFJ010000024.1 GCA_020832085.1 Gammaproteobacteria bacterium
GGCAGGGGATCAGGCCTTGAGGGCGTGAACCTGGGCGTTGAGCCGGCTCTTGTGCCGCGCGGCCTTGTTCTTGTGCAGAATGCCCTTGTCGGCCATGCGGTCGATGACGGGCACGGCAGCCGCATAGGCTCCGGTGGCCGCTTCGTAGTCGCCCGAGCTGATGGCGCTCTGGACCTTCTTGATCACCGTACGCACCATCGAGCGCTGGCTGGCGTTCTGCTGCCGACGCGATTCCGCCTGATGGGCGCGCTTGCGCGCAGATGCACTATTTGCCACGAACTTCTCCGATTGGGGTCCGGCCTGGAAAGGCGCGACAATATGCCGGTGACCCCTTGCGTTGTCAATCCTGGTTTGCGTCACCGGCGCAGCCGGTGGCGCCGGTCGTCTTTCCCGGGTCCTGCAGGAGGCATGCACGTTGTCCGATTCCGGTGAACCGGCGGTAGCCGGACGCAGGGTCGGCCTGCTGCGTTCCGGCGCCCTGGTCGGTGCCCTGACCTTCGTCTCGCGCATTTTGGGTCTCGTCCGCGACGTGGTCATCGCCATCCTGTTCGGGGCGCGGCCGGAAGCGGATGCCTTCTTCGTGGCGTTCCGCATTCCCAACCTGTTCCGGCGGCTGTTTGCCGAAGGCGCGTTCTCTGCGGGCTTTATTCCGGTGCTGGCGGAGTTCCGCGCCGCCCGCAGCCACGGCGAAGTCCGCCTGTTCGTGGCGCGGGTGGCGGGGGCGCTCGGCATTGCACTGCTGCTGCTGACCCTCTTGGGCATTCTGGCGGCGCCGCTGGTGATCGGCGTCTTCGCTCCGGGTTTCGAGGCCGGCAATGGTCGCTTCGATCTGGCCAGCGCCATGCTGCGGATCACCTTCCCCTACCTGCTGCTGATCTCGCTGACGGCGCTGTGCGCCGGCGTGCTCAACAGTTTCGGGCGCTTTGCGATTCCGGCCATCACGCCGGTGTGGCTGAACCTGTCGCTGATCGCTGCGGCCCTGGGGCTGGCCGGTCACCTCGATGAGCCCATCATGGCCCTGGCCTGGGGTGTGCTGTTCGCGGGGATTCTGCAGTTCGTGTTCCAGCTGCCGGCCCTGGCGCGAATCGACATGCTGGTGCTGCCGCGGGTGGCGCCGAGAGACCCCGGAGTCAAGAAGGTTCTGAATCTGATGCTGCCGGCGGCGTTCGGGGCCTCGGTGAGCCAGATCAACCTGCTCATCGACACCATGCTCGCTTCCCTGCTGGTGGCCGGTTCCATCTCCTGGCTCTATTACGCCGATCGCCTGATGGAATTGCCGCTGGGCATCTTCGCCATCGCCCTGGCCACGGTGCTGCTGCCGAGGCTGTCTCGCGAGCATGCCGACGGTCAACCCGAGGCGTTCTCTGCCACCCTGGATCAGGGGCTGCGGCTGGGGCTGCTGGTCACCGTCCCGGCAGCCGCGGCGCTGGTGGTTCTCGCAGAGCCCCTGATCACGACCCTGTTTCACTACGGCGCCATGGAGGCGCTGGACGTGCAGCAGGCGGCCTTCGCGCTGATGGCCTACTCCATGGGCCTCATCGGTTTTACCGGTGTGAAGATCCTCGCCCCGGGCTTCTTCGCCCGCCAGGACACCCGCACACCGGTGCGCATCGCCCTGTGGTCCATGGGCGTCAATCTGGTGCTGAATCTGGCCCTCATCCTGCCCCTGGCCCATGTCGGCCTTGCCCTGGCGACTTCCATCGCCGCCCTGGTCAATGCCGGCCTGCTGCTGCGGAGCCTGCATGGAGGCGGGGTATGGCGGCCGCAGCCAGGCTGGCGGGGATTCCTGCTGCGCCTCGCTGCGGCGACGTCGGTCATGGTCGTCCTGCTGGTCTGGGCGGCGCCGGCAGCCGCGGACTGGCTCGCGGCGAGCCTGCAGGTGAGGGTGCTGTGGATGGCGCTGCTGGTGCCGGCGGGAGCGCTGGCCTATTTTGGCATCCTGGCGGCGCTCGGCTTCGGCCCGAGGCAGCTTTTGCGAACCTATCTCTGAGGCAGCCCCCAAGCCTCTGCCACTGCGGTTATACTGCGCGGCCGATGCTGCTGGCGCGGTCTGAACGCCCTGTCAGCCTGCGGATTCGACCCAGACGACCCTCAGCGACCCGCCGGTGCGCACGACAGACCGCCGGTGCGAAGACAGGATGTTCCATGGAGATCATTCGCGGCATGCACAACCTGCGCGACCGCCATCGAGGCTGCGTCGCCACCATCGGCAATTTCGATGGCGTGCACCGTGGTCACAAGGCCTTGCTCGCTGAACTCAAGGCGAAGGGGCGTGCACTTGGCGTACCCACCACCCTGATCACCTTTGAGCCCCAGCCCCGGGAGTACTTCCGCGGGCGGGAAGTACCGGCGCGACTGACCCGACTGCGGGAGAAACTGCACCTGCTCGAGCAGGCCGGGGTGGATCGGGTGCTGTGCCTGCCCTTCAACGAAAAGCTGGCGGCCATGTCTGCAGCGGCGATCATCGACGATCTGCTGGTTGGGGCCCTGGGGGTGCGTGACCTGATGGTCGGCGACGACTTCCGCTTCGGCCACAACCGGGAGGGTGACTTCGCGCTGCTCAAGGCGGCGGGCGCGCGTCACGGCTTTGCCGTTGATCAGCTCGACACCCTGGCTCTGGCCGAGCAGCGGGTGTCGAGCACCCGCGTTCGCGAAGCGCTGTCTGCAGGCGACCTCGAACTGGCAGAGGAGCTGCTCGGCCATCGCTATTTCATTGCCGGGCGCGTGGTGTACGGCAGACAGCTCGGCAGGCAGCTCGGTATTCCCACCGCCAACGTGCCGCTGAAACGCTACCGGGCCGCCCTCGAAGGCGTATTCGCGGTGGAGGTCTCGGGCCTCGGGCCGGTGCGGCAGGGGGTGGCCAATATCGGTATCCGTCCGACGGTGGATGGCCGCGAGCCCTTACTGGAAGTCCACCTCTTCGACTTCAGCGGTGACATCTATGGGCGCCTGATCACCACCACGTTCCGCCACAAGATCCGCGAGGAGTGGAAGTTCGAGTCCATCGATGCACTGAAGACTCGCATCGATGTGGACATCGGCCTCTCACGGGAGTTCTTCGCCAGTGGGTCCGCAACAAGGTCCGCCTCCTGATGCGCCTGCCAGGCATGCTGCACTATGGCCTGATCGGGCTGCTGGTGCTGGTTCTCGATCAGCTGACCAAGGCCTGGGTTCGCGCCACCATGATGCTCGGCGAGCGCATCGAACTGTTGCCGGTGCTGTCCTGGCTGCATGTGGAGAACACGGGAGCGGCATTCTCGTTTCTGGCGGACGCCGGCGGCTGGCAGCGCTGGTTCTTCGTGGTTCTGGCTTTGGCCTTCAGTGCCTGGCTGCTGTGGGAGCTGTCGCGGCTGCCGCAGCAGGGCCAGCGGCTGCTGGCCATCGGTCACGCTCTGGTGCTCGGTGGTGCGTTGGGCAATCTGGTGGACCGTCTGCTCTCGGGGGCGGTTACTGATTTCGTCCTGGTGCATTGGCGGGACGCCTACTTTCCAGCTTTCAACGTCGCTGATGCAGCCATCACCGTGGGCGCTGCCATCTGGATCCTCATGGCCTTCATCGATTGGCGCCAGCAGCGTTCCGACCCGGCTGCTTCCTGACCATGCCCCAACCTGACGAGGAGACGTCGTGAGCCGTTCTGACGCGCCGCTCGCCATCGGACCCGGCACCCGGGTGACCTTGCACTTCACGATTGCACTGCCGTCAGGCGAGGAGGTGGACTCCACCTGGACCCGCCGGCCGGCCACCTTCGAGGTGGGAGACGGCAATCTATTGCCCGGGTTCGAGCGGGCGTTGTTCGGACTGGTCGCCGGGGATGTGCGGCGCCTGGACATCGCGCCGGAGGATGGCTTCGGCATGCCGCATCCGGACAACGTGCAGACCATGAACCGCGATGCCTTTCCACCGGATTTGTCCCTGGAGGAAGGGCTGGTCGTGTCGTTTGCGGACGCGGCGCGGGCGGAACTGCCGGGTGTCATCAAGCGCATAGACGGTGAGCGGGTGGAGGTGGACTTCAATCATCCCCTGGCTGGCCGGCCACTGGTCTTCGACGTCAACATCATCCGGGTCGAGCCCACGGCGTAACTGCCCGCGGCGAGCTGCCCGCGGCGTGATGGCGTTCTCGGAATGGGCCGGTTCCTGAGCCGAGGATGCGGTTGTGGTGTTTCATCTCCGGTGGCCATAATGCCGGCGGTGTCTTGAGGTGGGGGAAGGCTGCATGAGCAGGTCGCAACATTCACGATCTCGGGCACGATCTCGGGCACGATCTCGGGGCTTTACGCTTACGGAGCTGCTGATCGCGCTGGCGATCGTGGCCATCCTCACGTCGGTGGCCTTTCCCCTCTACAACAACTATACGATCCGGTCCCACCGGGCCCAGCTCATGACGGATCTCGGCACTTGTGCCCAGGCGCTGGAGCGTTTCTACACCCTCAATTTCTCCTATGTCGGTGCTGCCGTGGACGCTGGCAATCTGCCGTCGCCGCCGGACGCGGCCATCTGTCCCCAGCAGTCCCCCCAGCAGAACCCCCGCTACAACATCGTGTTCAGTGCCGTCACGGCCAATGACTACGTACTCCGGGGTATCCCCATCGCCGGCGGAGCGCAGGCGGGCAACGGCGTTCTGGAGCTGCGTGCCAACGGCCAGCGCTTCTGGTACCGCAATGACGATGCGGCCACGACGACGCCGCAGGAAGGCTGGGACGAGTGATCCGGCAGCCGCCGGTCCCCTGACCCGTTCCGCCCATCGGGCTCCGCTTCATCCCGCAGCGATTCTCCTTAGACTCCATGCTCGTACAGTTGGGGTTGGAGTCTTCATGCGACGGCAATCGGGCATCACGCTGGTGGAGCTGCTGGTCACCCTGGCCGTGATCGGCATCATGGTCGGGGTCGTATTCCCCGGCTTCCGCGGCCTGATGGATCGCAACAGCATGACCACCACCGCCAATTCGCTGGTGCTGGCGGTGAGCTACGCCCGCAGCGAGGCGCTGCGCGGTGCCGGGCTGGTGACGGTTCGTGCCAGAACGACCTGGGCCGGGGGCTGGGAAGTGGTGGCTCCCGACGGCACGGTGGTTCGGGTGTTCGAACCCATTCCAGGCTCCCTGACTCTGGCCGCGTCCGGCGGCATCACTCAGCTGGTCTTCAATAACCAGGGCCTGCTGCAGGACGCGACGCCGCGAACGTTCACGCTCTGCCTTGCGGGTGATTCCGGTGTCGAGATCAGTGTCTCGGCCACCGGGCGGCCCAATACCTCCGGCCTCCTGGCCGCTGATTGTCCCTAGGAGGCTGATGAGCATGCCGCGCAGACGTTTTCAACAGTCGGGGTTCTCGCTGATCGAAGTGCTCGTGGCGGTGCTCATCGTCTCCGTGGGGGTGCTCGGGGTGGCTGGATTGCAGCTGCTCTCGTTGCAGAACAATACCAGTGCCATGTTCCGCACCCAGGCCATCCAGTCGGCCTACGACATCATGGATCGGGCCCGGGCCAATCGCGACATCGTCTATGCCATCGGCATGGAGGACAACCCGCCGCAGAATCCGCCTAATTGCGAGACCACCATCTGCTCGCCCCAGCAGATGCGCAATTTCGACATTGCCGAGTGGCGCGCAGACCTCGCGGATACGTTGCCGAACGGGACGGGTGCCATCGCCTACACGGGTGGCGTCATGACGGTGACCGTCCGCTGGCAGGACACCCGCAACCCGGCCGCTGCCCCCCTCGAGGTGGCGGTGACCACCCAGATCAATGTGCTCTGAGGAGATGCCCATGGCCCGCGGAGTGAACCCGTCCTCCCGCCGCACTCGTCAGCGCGGTCTGTCCCTGGTCGAGATCATGGTGGCGCTGCTGCTCGGCGCCATCATCACGGTGGGGATCATCAACATGTTCACCGCCAATCGCGCCACCTATCAGGTCAACATGGGGCAGGCCCGACTGCAGGAGAACGGCCGCTTCGCCATGGACTTCGTCACCGCCTCGATGCGCAATGCGGGCTACACGGGGTGTTCCAGCCGGGTGGCGGAAATCAACAACGTGGTGATCCCGGCGGCGGGTAACAACGATTCACCGCCCGCGGCCGCCTTCGATCTGCGCGATGCCATCAGTGGGCACCGCAAGCTTTCGGCCACTGACTGGGAACCCGATCTCGTGGGCTTGCCGGCGTCGATTCCCGTGGCGGACATTCCGGTGGGAAGTGACATGCTGATCCTGCGCTATGCCACGGGGGACGACATCGATTACTTCGCGGATACGGCGCCGCCGGCAGCCACTTCCTTCTCGGCATTGCCGCCCGGGTGTGGGCCCCAGAACACTGACCCCTGTCCGGGATTCGAGCCCGGTGATGTGCTCGTGGCCAGCGACTGCCAGGCGGCCGTGGTGTTCATGGTCACCTCCCGCACGCCTCAGGCCAATACGACCCCCCCGTCTCTGCGCATCGGCCACAGTACGAGCACGGTCGGGGGATTCAAGAATGCGGCCAAGCCCTTCATGGTCGTCGGCGAACTCAGCGATGATGCCAGCATTCTCGCCCTGCGCAGCGAGATCTATTTCATCGCCCCCTCCACGGATGCCGACCCGGACACCGGGCTTCCCCGGGCCCTGTGGCGGTCGACCGGTGGCGCGACGCCGGTGGAACTGGTGGAGGGGATCGAGAACATGACGGTGCTGTATGGCGAGGATACCTCCGGCGACCGCACGCCCAACATTTACCGGACCATTGACGACGTGGGCAATCGCGAGAACGTGGTCACCCTGCGCGTAACGCTCCGGGCGAACAGCGTCAACCGCGTGACGGATCAGGGCGACGGCCTGCTGCGGCGGGACTTCACCAAGACCGTCGCGATCAGAAACCGGATCTAGGAGCGGGATCATGCAGCGCGCAACCTTTAAGCGCCGCGAACGCCAGCAAGGCGTGGCGCTCTTTCTGGCCCTGGTGGTACTGCTGATCATCACGGTGCTCGGGGTCTCAGGCCTGCAGACCACTACGCTGGAAGAGCGCATGGCCGCCAATTCGCGGGACCGCGATCTGGCTTTCCAGGCGGCGGAGGCGGCGTTGCTCGATGCGGAGCGCTTTCTCAACAGCGCCGTGATCGGTGACTTCAACAACGCCAATGGCCGCTATGCGATCAATGCGCCGAACCGGCCCATCTGGCACGGCAACGGTCAGCAGGCCGGCAACGGCGTGTTCACCTATTCCGTCAACCGCCCGGGCGGGGGCGCCCAGGCGGCGCCCATTCCGGGCGTGGCGCGGCAGCCCGAGTTCTTCGTCGAGCAGTATCCCGTGATCGCAGCCGCAGGCGGCAGCCTGGAGGCGGGTGTGGCGGCGGAGGGCCTGGCCTTCTTCCGCGCCACGGCGCGCGGATTCGGTGGTCGTGAAAACACCCAAGTCATATTGCAGATCGGCTTCCAGCGGTGATGGAGCAGATTGCCAAGCGATGTTTTGAGGGATGCGTGATGAACGCTTCGAACAGATGTGAGCTTGACCTGCTGTGCAGGTGGCGCCGGCGACTTAGAGGGTCAGCAGTCCTGTCTCTGCTGCTGGTCATGTTGGCGATACCTGCCATCTCCCAGGAAACGGTAATCGTCTTCGACACGGCAGGGAACCATACCTTGGTTGTGCCCGAGAACGTCACTCAGATGACGGTCGAGACCTGGGGCGCCGGTGGGCATGGTGGCCGCGCTGCTTCGAACAATACCAATCGCGGCGGCGGTGGCGGCGGTGCGTATGCACGCTCTGTCATCCTGACGGTTCCCGGGGAAAGCCTGAGTATTCGTGTCGGTGCCGGCGCTTCGGGAAACTCTGGCGCGGCCGGCGGAGACTCTTGGATTCAGCGTGGTCCGAGCCAGTTGGTAATGGCCAAGGGCGGCAGCAGTACCACGGGTAATGGAGGCGCAAACGGGGGTGCCGGTGGGTCCAGTATTGGTGAGGTGACCTTTTCGGGAGGGAACGGCGCTTCGAGGTCCAATTCGGGGGGCGTGCGCCGCGGTGGTGGTGGCGGCTCCTCGGCTGGACCAAGCAGTGGTGGCAATCCAGGCGGCAACGACAACGCTCCCAATGGTGGTGCAGCGGTCAGCGGAGGCGGAGCTGGAGGCTCGGGCCGCACTGGCGGTGGCTCCGGTGCTGGCTTTGCTGGCTCTGCGCCTGGCGGTGGCGGTGGTGGTGCCGTCCGGACGGGCAGTACCAGTTTCGACGGGGGTGTGGGCGCCAGGGGGCTAGTCATCCTGCGATTCACGCCGGACGAAGAAGTGCCGCCGGAACCCGACCCTGATCCCGATCCGCCGCCGCCGGAACCCGATCCCGAGCCGGAACCGGAACCGCCGCCCGCTGGCGAGGTTTCCATCGCCCAGGCGCCCCTGTTCCTTTCCGCCTCGGTGAATCCGCAGGTGATGCTGAACCTGTCCAATGACCATCAGCTTTATTTCGCGGCCTACGACGACTATTCGGATCTCACTGGCGACGGGCTCCCGGACATCACCTATGTCCACGACTTCGACTACTACGGCTACTTCGATGCCTACAAGTGCTACACCTACAGCACGAGCAGTAACCGCTTCGTTCCGGCAAGGGAAACGGAGGATAAGTACTGCAGCGGTGAGTGGAGCGGCAACTTCCTGAACTGGGTGGCCATGGCCCGGATCGATACGGTCCGCAAGATCCTTTACGGCGGCTTCCGCAGCACGGACTCTGCTACGACCACGGTGCTGGAGCGCACCCACCTGCCCACGGACGGCCACAGCTGGGCCAAGTACTACAACGGCAACGATCTGGACAGACTGACGCCGTTCAGCATCGTCACGGGCCTGGACATCCAGGAGAGTGGCATCACGTTCTGCAACACGACCTCCACCCGCGACAGCGGCACAGGGACGATATTGTCGCAGGACGCCACGTCGCCGCCGCTGATCCGGGTGGCGCGAGGGAACTATTCTCTGTGGGCCGCCAATGAGCGCTGGCAGTGCAAGTGGCGCGAGGAGCGCAGAGGTCTCCTCGGTTCAGGACAGCCTGGCAGCAACGGCAACATTCCATCGATCTCCGGGATACCGGCGAGTCCGGAAAACCCGTCCCGGACCACGACCTACACGGCTGCTCCAGCCACCGGTCCCGTCGCGTTGGGTAACGGTCTGGACATCGGGGAGTTCGTTGCTCGTGTCGAGGCTTGCGTCGACGGGCTCGAGGGTACGGAACGCTGCAAGCGCTATCCCAACGGCAACCTCAAGCCAGTAGGCATCCTCCAGCTCTACGGCGACGACGACCTCATCGACTTCGGTCTGATGTCGGGCAGCTATGGCCGCAACAAGTCCGGCGGCGTTCTGCGCAAGAACGTTTCGAGTTTCCGCAACGAAGTGAATACCACGACTGACGGGACTTTCAAGGCGCAGCCGGCATCGGGTGGTATCGTGGGCACCTTGGACCGGTTTCGGATCTACGGCTACCGGCACACCAATAATGGTACCTACTTCGGCACCACAGGTTCCGACAGTTGTTCATGGGGACTTTCCAGCTTCACGGATGGCAACTGTTCCAACTGGGGCAATCCGCAGGCAGAACTGTTCCTCGAGTCGCTGCGCTATTTCGGTGGCCATAGTCCGAATCCGGCATTCGAAGTCAACGACTCGGGTCGAATCAGCGGCCTCGTCACTTCGGGCTGGGATGACCCGCTCAGCAATGACAACTTCTGTGCGCCGCTGAACATCATCCAGTTCAATGCCAGTACCACGTCCTACGACGGCAATCAGCTCGACCGCTCGGTGGACATCGGCCTTTCGAATGCAAAGCAGGCTACCAATGCCATTGGCGAGGGCGAGGGGATACACGGCAATCAATGGTTCGTCGGCACCACACCCACCAACACCAACCAGCTTTGCACGCCGAAGACCATCAGTGCTCTCGGCGAAGTGACGGGGACCTGTCCTGACGCACCGCGGCTGGACGGCACGTTCAACATCGCCGGCCTCGCGCATCACGCCTGGACCAATGGTGTGCGCAGTGATCTGCGCGGCGAGCAGACGGTGCGGACCTTCGGCGTGGAACTGGCTCCTGCGGTGCCTACGGCATTGATTCCCGTGCCGGGCATGGGTCGCGTTGTCACCCTGCTGCCTGCATGCCGGAATACCTCCCTGTCGCCAGCCGGCAACTGTGCCATCGTCGACTTCCAGATCGTCGAACAGGACTTCGAGAAGGGCACTGGCCTGCTCTATGTGAACTGGGAGGACAGTGAGCAGGGCGGTGACTTCGACTCCGACATGTGGGGCGTGATCGAATACGCCTTCGAAGGCAATGTGCTTTCGGTCACGACCCGGGTGGTGGCGCAGTCGACGCCGAACCGCATGGGCTTCGGTTACGTCATCAGCGGGACCACGAACGGGGACGGCTTCCGGGTCCACTCCGGCAACGAGGGGTTCACCTATTCGGACCCCGATGGCTTCCCGGACTGCAGCCAGTCCGGTGGCTGCCGGGCGGGAGACCCAGCCACCACCGCCCAGTACATCGTCGGCGGCAGTGCGACGGGAGCGGGATTGCTCGAGCGTCCGCTGTACTACGCAGCGAAGTGGGGTGGCTTCGACAAGAGTGACGGCGACACGACGCCGGCGCGGCAGGAACTTTGGGATACCACCGGTGATGGCATACCGGACAACTTCGTGCTCGCCATCAATCCGGCCACGCTCGAGAAGGCGCTCGACGAGGCCTTCCTGTCGGTGCTCGTGACGACAGCGTCGGCTGCCTCGGTCGCCACCAACTCCACCCGTCTCGATGCCGATGCGGCCATCTATCAGGCGCGCTTCAACAGTGAGCGCTGGAGTGGCGAGATGCTCGCGTTTGGCATCACGCCCGGTGGCCAGGTGGAGCCTGAGCCGATCTGGAATGCGGCGACCAAGCTCGACGCCCGGCCCCCGGGTCTGCGTCGCATTTTCTCGAGCCGGGAACTTCCGGTACCGACGAGCGCCAATCCGATGGCCATCACGAACAAGGGTATTCCCTTCGAGTTTGCTGCGCTTGACGCTACGCAGGTCAATCAACTGCAGGAGGGCCTTTCCGCGACCGAGATCATGGATGATGACCTCGATCTCCATCGTCTCGAGTTCCTGCGCGGTGTGCGAAGCAAAGAGCGCACGCCTCAGAATCAGGCCCTGCCTTTCCGTCGCCGCGACAGCGTCTTGGGCGACATCGTCAACTCGAACCCTCAGTTCGTGGGTGTGCAGAACTTCGGGTACGGTGTGCTCGGCCCCAACGATGCGTTTCCCGCGGACGTCGGCACCGACTACACGAGCTTTCTCAGCGACAACGTCGGTCGCGTGCCACTGGTGGTGGTGGGGTCCAACGCCGGCATGCTGCACGCATTCGATGCCCGAGTGGATGCGGACAGTGTCGCCAACGGCCTCGGCGGTCGCGAGGTCTTCGCCTACGTCCCGGCGGGCATTTACGAGAATCTCTATCAGCTGACGCTGCCTGACTATGTGCACCGCTACTACGTGGACGGCACGCCGCGGGTGTCTGACGCCTGGCTGGGAACAACCAAGGGCTGGCGCAAGGTGGTGGCCGGGACGACCGGGGCGGGTGGTCGCAGCGTGTTCATGCTGGACGTCAGCGATCCGACGAATTTTGCCGCCACAGACGTGTTGTGGGAGTTCCGCCATCATCGCCTTGGCGTCACGGTGGGGCAGCCGTCCATCGTAGCGCTGCCGACGGGTAAGTTCGGCGTCATCGTCAGCAGTGGCTATAACAACGGTGGAACCGGACGCGTCTTCGTGCTCGATGCGGAGACAGGAAGTGTGATTCACGTCTTTGATACGGGTGAGGCGACAGCCGGCATGGGCACGCCGCTGGTGCTCGACACCACGGGCAACACCATTGCCAACCGGATCTACGTCGGCGATCTCGAAGGGCGGCTGTGGCGCTTCGACCTGACCCCGTCCAATCAGAACGACACCCGCAACTGGGGGGCGCCAAATTTCCTCACCGATCGAGTGATGGGCAATGACATCGTCCGTCCGCTGGCCATCGTGCGTGGCCCGAATGGGGAGGTTCAGCCCATCAGCGCCCAGCCCGAGGGCGGCCGGAACAAGGATGGCAACATCATGCTGTTCTTCGGTACCGGTACCTTCTTCCTCAACGGCGACAACGTGGTGGGCAGCAATCCCGACGTCCAGACCTTTTACGGTATCGTCGATCGTGGCGTGCGCGTGCGTGGGCGGGGCGGGTTTACCGAGCAGAACATTCTGATCGAGGTGCGCGAGTTTGATCGCGAACTGAGAGTGGTCTCGGATACGGAAGTGGTCGGTGCAGACGGTTGGTTCCTGGATCTGATCTGGAAACAGGACCGCGGCGGTCCCGGTGCCGTCGGCGAACGGGTGACCCAGCGCGCCATCCTGCGTGGTGGGCGCATCATCTTCACCACCCTGATCCCTTCTCCGAATGCCTGTGATTTCGGTGGGTCGAGCTGGCTCATGGAGCTCGACGCCTTCACCGGCGCCCGCATCGAACGGCCAGTGTTCGACCTCGATGGCGATGGGCTCTTCGATGATTCCGACATGATCACGGTGATCATCGATGGCGAGGAGGTCAGGGTGGCACCGTCAGGACAGCTCCCTGACGGGGTGGGTCTGCTGTCGCAACCGGCAATCCTGTCCGCCGGCGACCGGGAGTTCAAGTTCCTGTCGGGCTCCACCGGGCAGATCGAGAGCGTGACTGAGCGCGGCAGTTTCAGCTTTGGCCGACACTCCTGGCGGGAACTGCGCTGATGACCGAGGTCGGGCCTTGAATTGGCCCGACCTCGCTTTCAGCACACCACGGCGCGGTGCGCGCCCCTGCTGCGCCCGGGGTCGATGTCCTCAGGGCGGACAATTCTGCCGCGGCCCTGAACATTGACCACCAGGATCCGCGGCAGGGCCCGGCTTCCCTGCGGCGGGCAGTACTCGAAGCGGCCGTTCTGCCACGCGGTCTGTCCGTTGGGCAGCATGCGCAGGTGACGGCCGGTCCCGAAGGCGGCAAAGCGCAGGGAGGCGCCCCTGGGCAAGGCCGGGAACTGCCGCAGTATCGGTGCGTCGGGGTGGCGCTCGGCTTTGCCGCTGAGATCGACGAACACGGCGAAGCCATCGCGCCAGTCACCACGGCACCGGTCATGGGTATCGAGTGGGCAGATCAGGACAGGTCGATTGTGCGTGACCGCCGTGGCGCGCGCGTAGGCCAGTGCGCCCCGAACGGCATGGATGGCCGTCTCCGCCCGGATCTCGTGAATCAGCCGCTGAGCGCTCGGCAGGGCGAAGGTGGCGAGCACGGCGCAGATGGTCAGCGTGGCCAGCAGTTCGACCAGGGTGAAACCGCGAGGGGGCATGCCGGCGTCCTCCCTTGGAGAACGCCTATGGTGTCGATGACTCGGTGCGGGACCTGCACGCCGTGGCTGATATCACTGTGAGTGATGGTCCGGAGGCGGTGTAGGAGAACAGCGCTCGCTTTGCGCTGCCTCACTCCATGCCGAGCTTCTTCAGCCGATAGCGCAGGGCCCGGAAGGTGATGCCGAGACGCTTGGCGGCGGCGGTCTTGTTCCAGCGGGTGGCTTCCAGGGCCTCGGTGATCTTGTTGCGCTCGATGGACTCCAGGTAGTCCTCGAGGGAGCCGTCGTCGGGCCTGGGCATGGTGGCCTTGGGTTCGAGCGTATCGGGCTCGGCGTCACCGCCGAGGTCAGCGGGCGCGTCCGGATACCGCTCGGCATCGCCTGCCTGGGCAGCGGGGCTGAACTGCAGGTCACCCGCTTCGATGCAGTCGTCCTCACAGAGGGTGTAGGCGCGTTCGAGAATGTTCTCGAGTTCGCGCACGTTGCCGGGGAAGCTGTAGGCCTTCAATGCGTCCATGGCGGCGGTGGAGACATCCGGTGGCTCGCCGCCGTACTCCCGGGCGAGGCGGCCGAGCATCTCCTCCACGAACAGAGGGATGTCCTCGGCGCGCTCCTTGAGGCTCGGCACCTTCAATTCGATGACGTTGATGCGGTAGTAGAGGTCCTGGCGGAAGTCGCCGGCCTCCACCAGCCGTGCGAGGTCCTTGTGGGTCGCTGACAGCAGGCGTACGTCGATGGCGGATTCCTGCTGGGAACCCACGGGGCGAACGGCCTTTTCCTGGATCGCCCGCAGCAGTTTCACCTGCATGGGCAGCGGCAGGTCGGCGACCTCGTCGAGGAACAGGGTGCCGCCGTTGGCGGCCTGGAACAGGCCTTCCTTGTCGCTGGTGGCGCCGGTGAAACTGCCTTTGCGATGACCGAAGAATTCACTTTCCATCAGTTCGCTGGGGATGGCGCCGCAGTTGACGGGGACGAAGGGTCCGGTGGCCCTCGGGCCCTGTTCGTGAATGGCCCGGGCCACCACTTCCTTGCCGCTGCCCGAGCCGCCGGAAATATAGACCGGTGCCTGGCTGCGGGCCATTTTGGCCACCTGCTTACGGAGCCTCTGCATGGCGGTAGACTCGCCGAGCAGACGCGTTCCGCCGCCGACGCCGCCATCGGCCATGGGCTGCAGTTTCAGCGCCTGATCGACCAGATTGCGCAGCTGAGCAAGATCGACGGGCTTGGACACGAAGTCGAATGCGCCGGCCTTGAGGGCCTCGATGGCGGAATCCATGCTGCCGTGGGCCGTGATCATGGCCACCGGGGTTTCCGGATGCTCGGTGCTGATGTGGCGGACGAGTTCGATGCCGTTGCCGTCGGGCAGCCGCATGTCCGTGAGGCAGAAGTCGAAGGTCTGGGCGTCGAGCAGAGTGTGTGCTTCGGCCAGGTTGGCTGCGCTCTCGGTGATCAGGCCCATGCGTCCCAAGGTGATCTCGAGCAGCTCACGAATGTCGGGTTCGTCGTCGATGATCAATACGCGCCTATCGTTCATGGTCTCACGCCGTCTGCCGTTGCGGATGAGGGAAGTGGATGCGGAAGCAGCTGCCGCCCTCCTTGCGGGGAAGGTAGCTCAATTGGGCCTGATTCGCTTCGCACAGCTCCTTGGAAATGTACAGGCCCAGGCCGGTGCCGGTCTCCTCGGTGGTGTAGAAGGGCTCGAAGAGATGTTCGAGCTGGGCCGGGTCAACCCCCGGTCCATTGTCGATGACGTCCAGCCAGGGGCGTGAAGTCACCGGATCGATGCCGCCCTGCAGCCACACCGTACGCCGGCCGCTGTTTTGCTGGCTGTAACGGGCGGCATTGGCGCAGAGATTGGTGAGGACCTGATCCAGCTGCCTGGGATCCAGCCGCACCTCGGCATCTTCGGGCCGCAGCGAGATATCGAACTCCGCCGGATGTTCCTGGCCTTCCTGGAAGCGCAGGACGAACTCGTCGAGCCATTCCCGCATGCCGATCAGGCGCGGTTCCGGATTGCGCCGGCGGGACAGTTCGAGGATGTTCTCGATTACCTGGTTCATGCGTTTGGAGTGGGTCTGAATGATGTCTGCCAGGCGCAGATCGGCCTTGTCCAGGGCAGGCGATTCGCGCAGCAGCTGGGCCGCATGGGAGATCGCGCCCAAGGGGTTGCGGATCTCATGGGCAATGCTTGCGGACAGGCGGCCGAGGGCGGCGAGCTTGAGCTGCTGGGCCTGCTGGGTGAGCTCTGTGTTGTCCTCGATGAAGGCGACCACCTCGCTGTCGGGCTGGCTGGCCAGACGCGCGAAGCTCAAGCGGATCTCATTGGCGCCCGGTTCGCTGCGGAAAGGTTCAGGACGAAACTTGTCGTTCTCCTGCCAGCGGGCGAAGTTGGCCAGCAGCGGTTCGGGCAGCGGGCGGGTGTTGCCCTCGCTGTCCTCGAGTCGCAGCAGGGCGCGGCCAGCTTCGTTCTCGAGGCGGGATTGGCCGGCATTGTCGAAGACGACGATACCCGTGCGCATGCGCTGCACGATGAGTCGATTCAGGCGCTCCAGGGACTCCAGCTCGGCAGCGCGCTCCAGTGACGTCACCTCGGAGCGCTGCAGCCGGCGGGAAAGGCTCTGGATGAACAGCGAGGTGCCGAAGTACAGCGCCCCGAGCAGCCCCGCGTGGAAGAAGTCCGGCGCCGGAGCGGCGAGCAGCAGGGAGAGGTAGAACTCTTCATAGAGGACAAGGATGGTCCCGATGGCGGGCAGGACGGTGGATACCCGCCCCGGAACCAGAATGGCGCCCGCGGCCACCGCAACGATGATCAGGGTGCCCAGCCCGCTGGAGACCCCGCCCGAAAAGTGCATCAGCAGGGCAAGGGCCACGATGTCGAGGCTGACGATGATGAAGCCGATGGTGGGGCGGTCGAAGAGTCGGCTGGGAATGACCAGCGACGCCGCGGCGATGACGAGGTTGGCACTGATGTAGCTCAGAACCATGAGCATGAAGGCGTCGGGATTGAGCGTGCCGAGCAGGCGCTCGCCGATCTCGCGGACGAAGATCACCAGCAGCGAGATACCGACCACGATCCGGTAGTAGTTGTAGATGCGCAGCAGCGTGGCGGCTTGCCGACGCTGCTGCTCGGCCACCAGCTTGCGCACTTCCTGCTGGGAAGCGGTGTTCTGCGCTGTCATGGTCAGCGGCCTCTTCCCCGGCACAACCGTCTGCTGCAGGCAGGCCCTGCGCGGCCCCGGACGTCCCCCTGGACGAGGCGCTTGGCCACGCTCAGCTGCCGCCGCTGTCCGTGCGACGCTGCTCCTCGGGAATGCGAACTTCGAGGATGGGCGGCGTGTCCGGCCGGTCGAGGGCACCGAGGGTCAGGATGTTGATCCACGAGCGGTCCCGATTGCGCACTTCCTGGGAGATGCGGAAGTTGCCGTCGCCGTCCAGGGCCTGGAAATCCGGGTAGTTGGCTGCCAGGACGCGGAGGGAGTCGTTGGCGGGTTCCGGCAGATTGAGTTTCAGGTAGCCCTCGATCATCAACGCCAGGCCATCGGGAACCGATGGGGTGGTGGGATAGTTCTCGACCACGTTGCGGCCGCGGTTGACGGCGGCCACGTAGGCCTCCCGGCTCAGGTAGTAGCGTCCGACCATGATTTCCGAGCGGGCCAGCAGATTGCGCAGGTAGATCATGCGCTGGCGGGCATCCGGGGCGTAGTCGCTGGCGGGATAGCGGGCCAGCAGCTGGCCGAAATCGGCGAAGCTCTCGCGGGCGGCGCCGATGTCCCGGGCCGCCAGGTCCGTGGGTACGAAACGGTCGAAGAAACCCCGGTCCTGCTCGTAGGCCGCCAGCCCCTTCAGGTAGTAGGCGTAGTCCACGTTGGCATGCTGAGGATGCAGCCTGATGAAACGGTCGGCGGCACTGCGGGCTGCATCGGGGCGGAACGCCATGTAGTAGGCGTAGATCAGCTCGAGCTGGGCCTGCTCCGCATAGCGGCCGAAGGGAAACTGGGCCTCGAGCCGCTGCAGCTGGGCGATGGCGTTGTTGTAGTTGCCTGAACGCAGGCTGCGCTGGGCGGCCTGGTAGAGCACCTGCTCGCTGGTGACCTCCTCCACATCCCGGTCACGGCCGAAGAACGGCATCCATGAACAGGCGGCAAGCTGGGCGCAGACCACGGCAACAATCAGAATACGGCGGATCGACAAGAACGGTTCGCCTCATAGGGTTGGGGTTGGAGTTCATGGCGATCGGCGCACGCTGTGCCCTCGGCCGCAGGGCATTAAAACACAGGAGCCGCCCGCAACCCAATGCGTCCACGAGCGCGCTGGGGCACCATGGCCTGGGCGGCAGGCTGGTATCTGCCGGCATCGGTTTCCCCGCAGGCATGAAGCAGGATCTGGCATGAGCGAGCGCGACGCCCCAGGTGACGATGGTCTGGCCTGGGACGAGGATGAAGGGCCCGCCGGCGAGCGGGTGACGCTGGAGGGTAAGATTCCCGTCGGCAGCAACGGTCTGCGCCTCGATCAGGCCCTGGCTCTGCTGTTTCCCGAGCACTCCCGGTCGCGGCTGCAACAGTGGTTGCGGCAGGGTCAGATCCTGCTGGATGGCGAGACGGCGGCTCCGCGGCGCCGGGTGCTTGGAGGCGAGCAGGTGCAGGTGGATGCTCAGGCCGTCATGGCTGAACACTGGACAGCTCAGGCGCTGCCGCTGTCCGTGGTGCATGCCGATGGGGCGGTCATCGTCATCGACAAGCCTGCGGGACTGGTGGTTCACCCCGGCGCGGGCAATCCGGATGGCACCCTGGTCAATGCCCTGCTGCACCATTTCCCGGAACTCGAAGCGGTACCGCGGGCCGGCGTAGTGCATCGGCTGGACAAGGACACTTCCGGTTTGCTGGTGGTGGCGCGGACGGCCGCGGCTCATGGGCATCTGGTCCGGCAACTGGCGTCCCGCAGCATGGGCCGGGTGTATCTGGCATTGACGGAAGGTGTTCCAGCAGGAGGGTTTCGAGTGGATGCGCCCATTGGCCGCGATCCCCGCCAGCGTCTGCGCATGGCCGTGGTGGGCAATGGGCGCCCGGCGGTGACCCACGTGGCGGTCCAGGAACGGTTTCGTGCCCATGCCCTGCTGCGCTGCCGGCTGGAGACGGGAAGGACCCACCAGATCCGGGTGCATCTGCGGCATGAGGGACTGCCGCTGGTGGGTGACTCACTCTATGGCGCCCGGGGGCGGTTGCCGAGGGCCCCGCTGGCCGAGCTTACTGAGGCTCTTGCAGGCTTCAGGCGTCAGGCCCTGCACGCTACGCGATTGGTGCTCGCGCATCCCGAGAGCGACCGGGAGCTGACCTTCGACTCGCCGCTGCCGGAGGACTTCCTGCTGCTGCTGGAGGCGCTGCGCGCCGATCGCGACAGCGGTGACCCGGGAGTTGGCAAAGCATGAGAATCGACTGGATCGAAACGGACTTCGACCTGCCTGCGGGTGTGCGTGCCTGCCGGACGCTTGGCGGTGATGGTGGTGATCTCGGGGCTGAGCGGGAGGCGGACGGTTCGCTGGCATCCCGGGTGCTCTCGCGCCGGGAGCATCTGCGCGGGGAACTGGGCGTGGAACGGATCGCTTTTCTCAGCCAGGTGCACGGCGTCGGGGTCCATGAGGCGGATCTTCTGCCCGCGGATGCGACCCCTGTGGCGGACGCAGTGACCACCTGTGTTCCCGGCGTGGCCTGTGCAGTGCTGACCGCGGATTGCCTGCCGGTGCTGTTCTGGAATCTGCGGGGTGATCGGGTTGCCGCTGCCCACGCCGGCTGGCGTGGCCTCTGCGCCGGGGTGCTGGAGTCCACTCTGGCCCGTTTCGACGGGCAACCGGCGGAGGTTTGCGTTTGGCTGGGTGCGGCCATCGGTCCAGGCAGTTTCGAGGTGGGCCCGGAAGTCAGGGCGGCGTTTCTCGCCAGGACCGCAACGGCTGCGCCTGCCGCGGAACTGGCGGCCTGCTTCACTGTGGGGGAGGGCGATCGCTGGTATGCGGATCTTTATCGGCTGGCGCGGGTGCGGTTGACGGCCGCTGGCGTCACGACCCTCTACGGTGGCGGCGAAGACTGCTTGCTCGATGCGAAGCGCTGGTTCTCCCACCGCCGTGACGGTAGCCGTGCCGGGCGCCAGGCCAGCCTGATCTGGATCGAAGCCGGCCTCAGTCGCAGTTCGTGACGATGGCGTCCCGCGCCGCGGCAATGCGCGTCTGCAGCTCGGCGTCACTCAGGAGTCGATCGCGGCCGCTGTCGTCCCTGACCCGTACCCGCGTGTGGGTGGTCAGTTCCTCGTACTGCCGGCGCGCTCGGGAGCACTGATCGCGCCGCTCGGCCTCGAGACGGGCGCGCCGGTTTTCAGCTTGAGCCTGCAGCGCGGCCCGGCGCTCGCGCTGTTGTTCCGTGAGACCGAGTTCGTCGTCGGATGGCGCCTGAACGCCGGCATTGGGTGCGGGCGCCGCGGCAACTTCCTCAGCCGTCGCAGCAGGCTCCCTCGGATTGGCCAGGGACGCCGGCATCCGCGGGCGCGCACCCGGGTCAACGCGTTCGAAGGGCACATTGCGGGGCGCCACCGAGCTGTAGTGGACGGTGCCTTGGGCATCCACCCAGCGGTAGACCTCGGCAGCCTGCAGCGTTGCCGGCAGCGCAAGGGCAAGCAGTAGAGCCAGACTCGGCAAAGGCTTCGCGCGGTTCCGGCTCTGGGGCCTGATATGGGGCCTGCTCTGGAGCATCACAGCCTCCGGCCAACTGCGAATCTTAGGGGGCAATGATAGTATCGCCCGCAACCTGTTGTCCCATCTGGATTTTGACAAGTGGTAGCTCTGGTCTGCCCGACGGCTCGCGGGAGTTGACGCGAGGGGTGCGACCGGAAAGAATAGCCGGCTCGTTTTTTCCGGCCCGTGGCGACGGATGTGATGCGGCTGTGCGCAGGCGTGCAGCCGTAGCTCTTATGTTTTGGATCCTGCGTCGATTGACGTGCCCGATCCACGCGCACCCATTGCCATGCCGGGCCGCGATGAACACCTGATACCCCCATCGCCAGACTTGGCCACATTGAAGGAAACAGCCGTGGAACGCCTATCCGGCGGAGACATGCTCATCCGGGCGCTGCAGGACGAGGGGGTCGATTACATCTTCGGCTACCCGGGCGGCGCTGCCCTGCACATCTATGATGCGATCTTCAGGCAGCAGCGGGTACAGCACATTCTGGTACGCCACGAGCAGGCTGCGACCCACATGGCCGACGGTTATGCCCGGGCCACCGGTCGCCCGGGCGTGGCCCTGGTGACGTCCGGCCCCGGTGCCACCAATGCCATCACCGGGTTGGCCACGGCCTTCATGGATTCCATTCCCATGGTGGTGATCTCCGGTCAGGTGCCCAACGCCCTGATCGGCACCGACTCGTTCCAGGAAACCGACATGGTCGGCATCTCCCGGCCGGTGGTGAAGCACAGCTTCATGATCAAGCATGCCTCGGAGATTCCCCTGGTGGTGAAGAAGGCCTTCTTCATTGCCACCTCGGGACGTCCGGGCCCCGTCGTGATCGACGTGCCCAAGGACACGACCGATCCCTCGGAACTGTTCGAGTACAGCTACCCTGAGGCGGTGAAGATGCGGTCCTACAGTCCGGCCACCCGAGGGCACTCCGGGCAGATCCGCAAGGCGGTGGACCTGCTGCTGACGGCCAAACGCCCGGTGATCTATGCCGGCGGCGGCGTCATTCAGGGGGAGGCTTCGGCCATCCTCACGGAGCTGACGCGCTATCTCGGCTTTCCCATCACCAACACGCTGATGGGCCTTGGCTGCTATCCCGCCACGGATCCTCAGTTTCTCGGCATGCTCGGCATGCACGGGACCTTTGAAGCCAACATGGCCATGCACCACAGCGACATCATTCTTGCCGTGGGCGCGCGCTTCGACGACCGGGTCACCAATGATCCCGAGAAGTTCTGCCCCGGTGCCAAGGTGATCCACATCGACGTGGACCCGGCCACCATTTCCAAGATCATTGCCGCGGAAGTGCCCATTGTCGGTCCCGCCCAGCCGGTGCTGACGGACATGCTGGCCCTCCTGCGTGAGCGCATCGAGGCAGAGCCGGCGCTGCTCGATCGCGCGGCGCATGCCCACTGGCTCGAGCAGATTGCCGGCTGGCGCCGGCAGCATGGCCTCGATCACGGTCTGATGGGCCAGGGCAGCAATGGCGCAAAGATCCGTCCCCAGGCCGTGGTGCAGTGCCTGTATCAGGTCACCGGGGGCGAGGCCTTCGTCACGTCCGACGTTGGACAGCACCAGATGTTCGCGGCCCAGTACTACCACTTCGATCAGCCTCGGCGCTGGATCAATTCAGGTGGTCTCGGGACCATGGGCTTCGGGCTGCCCTCGGCCATGGGCGTCAAGTTCGCCTATCCGGACGCGGTGGTGGCCTGTGTCACCGGCGAAGGCAGCATCCAGATGAACATTCAGGAGCTGTCCACCTGTACCCAGTACGGCCTGCCCGTGAAGGTGATCAACCTCAACAATCAGGCGCTGGGCATGGTGAAGCAGTGGCAGGACATGCAGTACGGCGGGCGGCATTCCAGCAGCACCTATCAGGATTCGCTGCCTGACTTCGTGCGGCTGGTGGAGTCCTACGGGCACGTGGGTATCCGCGTCACCGAGTTCGCGGACCTCGAGCCGGCCATGCGCGAAGTGTTCAGCGCCAAGCTGCGGGACCGACTGGTGTTCCTCGATGTCTCGGTGGATCCGGAGGAGCACGTCTACCCCATGGCCATCAAGGGCGGCAGCATGTGTGACATGCTCCTGTCGCGCACGGAGCAGAGCTGATGCGCCGAATCATCGCTGTGCTGCTCGAAAACGAGGCCGGGGCCCTCTCCAGGGTGGTCGGGCTGTTTGCGCAACGCAACTACAACATCGAAACGCTGACGGTGGCTCCCACTGAGGATCCGACGCTGTCGCGCCTGACCCTGACCACCATCGGTGATGATCGCAAGATCGAGCAGATCACCAAGCACCTGAACAAGCTCATCGAGGTGATCAAGGTGGTGGACCTCACCGAAGGCGAGCACATCGAGCGCGAGCTGATGCTGGTCAAGGTGAAGGCGGTGGGTGCCCAGCGGGCGGAAGTGAAACGCACCGCGGACATCTTCCGGGCGCAGGTGGTGGACGTCACCGGTTCCACCTACACCGTGCAGGTCACGGGAACCAGCGGCAAGCTCGATGCGTTCATTCACGCCATTGGCGAACTGTCCATACTCGAGGTGGTGCGTTCCGGCGTTTCGGGTCTTTCCCGGGGCGAAAAGGTCGTGAGCCTCTAAATTCAAGCCTCACAGTCACAGAGGATGCAGGTCATGCAGGTCTATTACGAGAAGGACGCCGATCTTTCCATCGTCCAGGGTCGCAAGGTTGCGGTCATCGGCTATGGTTCCCAGGGGCATGCTCATGCCAACAACCTGAAGGACTCCGGCGTGCCCGTCGTAGTGGGATTGCGGAAGAGCTCCGCTTCGTGGGCGAAGGCCGAAAAGGCGGGCCTCGACGTGGCCACAGTCCCGGAGGCCGTCGACGGTGCCGATCTGGTCATGATCCTCGCTCCCGACGAGCTGCAGGCGCAGATCTATCGGGACGAGGTCGAGCCCAATCTCAAGCAGGGCGCCGCGGTGGCATTCGGCCATGGTTTCAACATTCACTTCTCCCTGATCGAGCCGCGGGTGGATCTCGACGTGATCATGATCGCGCCGAAGGGGCCGGGCCACACCGTCCGGTCCACCTACACCCAGGGTGGCGGCGTGCCCTGCCTCATCGCCATTGCCCAGGATGCCACCGGGATGGCCCGCGAGCTGGCCCTGTCCTACTCGGCCGGCATCGGCGGTGCCCGGGCCGGCGTCATCGAAACCAGTTTCCGGGAAGAGACTGAGACGGACCTCTTCGGTGAGCAGGCCGTGCTCTGTGGTGGCGTGGCCTCCCTGGTTCAGGCCGGTTTCGAGACTCTCACCGAGGCCGGCTACGCGCCTGAGATGGCCTACTTCGAGTGCCTGCACGAGCTGAAGCTGATCGTTGATCTGCTCTACGAGGGCGGCATCGCCAACATGTGGTACTCGGTGTCCAATACGGCGGAGTACGGCGGTCTGACCCGCGGTCCGCGCATCGTCACCGAAGAGACCAAGGTGGAAATGAAGCGTATCCTGTCCGAGATCCAGACTGGGCGCTTCGCTCGTGAATTCGTTGGCGAGAATCAGGCCGGCGCTCCGAGCATCAAGGCCATGCGCCGCATCAGCGCCGAGCATCCCATCGAGGAGGTGGGTGAGCGGCTGCGGGGCATGATGCCGTGGATTCAGAAGAATCGGCTGGTGGACAAGTCCATCAATTGATCGGATCAGGGTCCCGGAGCCGAAATGGTCCGGGACCCTGGGCAGAAGGTGGCATGAACGACCGGGACGACGATCACGACGATACGACCCTGCAACGCTCCGGTCGCCGCCCTGGTGACACGGACGGGCCGGTGATCGGCGATGGCTACGAAGATGGCGATCCCGGCGCGCACGATGCATTCGTGTCATCCGAGTCCCTTGATGAGCCCGATCGCCTGCGCCGCCGCGGCATTTACCTGCTGCCCAACCTGATCACCACAGCAGCCCTTTTCTCCGGTTTCTTTGCCATCGTCGCGGCCATGAACGGCAACTTCGAGACCGCGGCGCTGGCCATCTTTGCCGCCATGGTGCTCGATGCCGCCGATGGCCGCGTCGCCCGCCTGACCCGTACCGAGAGTGCCTTCGGGGCCGAGTACGATAGCCTGTCCGACATGGTGGCCTTCGGGGTCGCGCCTGCCCTCGTGGTCTTCGCCTGGTCGCTGCAGGCCCTGGGGCAGATCGGCTGGGTTGCCACCTTCATCTATATGGCCTGTGCTGCCCTGCGCCTGGCCCGCTTCAACATGCGCCACGACAATTCCTCGTTTACCGGGCTGGCGAGTCCGGCGGCAGCGGCCATCATTGCCGGTGTGGTCTGGGTGGCCACGTCCGGGAGCGGGCAGGAAGCGGTCACCGGGCCGGAAGGGTTCGGAGCCTTCCTGCTTGCGCTGCTGACTGCCGGCATGGGGCTGCTGATGGTGGCGCCGGTGCGCTACTGGAGCCCGAAGCTGTTCAACTTCAAGGGCAGGGTGCCGTTCATGACCCTGGTCGCGGCCGTGATCGCCTATGCGGTGGTGATGGTGGACCCGCCCCGGGTCCTGCTCGGCCTGTTTCTCCTCTACGCGCTCTCCGGCCCGGCCCAGTGGCTCTGGCAGCACTTCGGCGAGCCGCGTTTCGGGTCCAAGGCGCGCGATCCCGAAAATAAGTGACATTCCCGTGTCAGGGCTCTTGCAGCGCTACCGCACAGATGTATAATGCGCCTCCTTACCGCGGGGAGCCTGGCGCTCCCGACCCAGCAAGCGGTGGCCGAAGAGGCTGCCAGAGCTGGATATGCGGTGCTCTTTAACAATTCGATCAAGCTATTCGTGTGGGTGCCCGAGTTGTTGAGCCGACCACTGATTGGCTTCTCGCTGTACGGTTTCCGG
>JAFIFJ010000027.1 GCA_020832085.1 Gammaproteobacteria bacterium
TCGTTGCCCGGCTCTTTCTGGGCGGCACGCTCCTTCCACACCGCATCGAAGTACTCCCAGCACTTCCACAGTTCGAGAAAGCCCTCTTCCGGCGTCTCGAAGACGTCCGGATCGCCGATGCTCTGGGAGACGTCGGACCAGTGGATCAGCTTGTGGCGGTCCTCCTGGGGAATGGCGAACAGGGTGGCCAGCATCTGCCCGGTGAGCTCCACGGAGACCTCGCGGCCCCAGTTGAACTCCTCGATGCGCGGCAGCCCGTCGAGGATGGTGCCGGCCCGCTGACGAATCAGATGCTCGAGTTCGTGCAGGTGGCGGGTGGTGAACATGGGCGCCACCACCTTGCGCTGCTCATCATGCTTGGGCGGATCCTCCATGATGAACATGGGCAGGTGAAAGGTGGGATCCGGATCTGGGTCGGCACGACCGCCGAGCTGGATGCCGCCGAGGCGGGAGTCCGAGGAGAACAGGTCGTGGTGGGTGTCCACGTACATGATGTCCTGGAACTTCGTCACCGACCAGTACGGTCCGAATTGGGATTCCTCGCAGAGATGAACGGGGGCTTCTTTACGCATCCGTTCGAAGTAGGGGAGCACCTTGTTGGCTTCGAACAGGGCAGGGTGACCCGGATTGAGCTTCTCCAGCGGAATCGCGTAGGGATCCTGATTCACGTCGATGGCCCATTCCTTCCAGGTGTCCTTGTTGGACAGCTTGAAGCGCTCGGCCTTGGACATGGATTCGTTTGTTGCGTCAGACATCCAACTACCTCCGGCGATGCCAGTCAGGGTCCCCGCCTGCAGCAGCTGCGGCGGGGAAAGTGTGAGCCTGCACTCATAATAGGGGAGTTGGAAGGGATTTTCGATCCGTCTGCGAGACTTTCGCTTCCGACTCGGGACTCACCTCGGTGGTGGATGGCACAATCGCCGCCTCACGCGCAGACATCGAGGGAGAGCCACCATGGAACTGGCGGACAAGGTCATCGTGGTCACGGGGGGCGGCAGCGGTATTGGTGCGGCCATGGTCAGGCGTTTTGCCAGGGAGCGCCCCCGGGCCATCGTCGTCGCCGATCTCAATGGCGACAACGCTGCGCGTTTGGCGGCGGAGGTGGGCGGCGTGGCGCGACAGGTGGATGTGGCCGATGAGGCGGCGGTGCAGGCGTTGATTGACGCCACCGAGACCGAACAGGGGCCCATCGATCTGTTCTGCTCCAATGCGGGCATCGGTCTCGGGCGTGGTCTTGAGGCCAGCAACGAGGAGTGGGCCACGATCATGGACGTCAACGTCATGGCCCATGTCTATGCTGCCCGCCATCTGGTGCCGCGCATGGTCGCGCGGGGCGGTGGCTATCTGCTCAACACGGCTTCGGCGGCGGGTTTGCTGTCCCAGATCGGGTCGGTGACTTACGCCGTCACCAAGCATGCGGCGGTGGCCCTGGCCGAGTGGATATCGATCACCCACGGCAACGAGGGCATCCGGGTTTCGGTGCTGTGCCCCCAGGCCGTGGATACCCCGATGATCGCCGGCACCGACGCCGGCGGCGTGGCCGGTGTGGACGGCATCATGTCACCGGAGGCAGTGGCCGACGTGGTGGTCGACGGCCTGGCAGCCGAGACCTTCCTGATCCTGCCCCATCCCAACGTCAGGGAGTACATCCAGCGCAAAGCCAACGACTACGACCGCTGGCTCGGCGGCATGCGCAAACTCCAGGACCGCTACGGCAAACAGGCGTTCTGAGGGGTGCCTCCGATTGTCCGCAGGCGCCCGAGGCGGCTGCGTTTCTAGCGCGGATTTAGTCATGTGGATTCGCGTATACTTCCGCGCCACGGATGGCAGAATTGAGGGTCGTTCGGTAGTGTCGAACCGGGAATCGAACCCTCGAAAGCAATACAGATCGTCGCGGGTATAGTTCAGTGGGTGAGGCGGGAATTCGAGCTGTCGCAGACAGCGAGCCGCCGAACGCCGCAGCAGGGAGCGCGAAGCGCGGGCTGAGGCCGGGAGAACCTCAGCTTCCCAAGCTGATGATGCGGGGTTCGGCGCCTGGGGCGCCGAACGGGCGAGCAGGCGGACCCTCTGCGGTCCGCCGTTGACGCGAGCCCTGGGGGTGGGTCTTTAGCGCGAGTTAGCGCCAGGGATGGCAGGATCGACGGTGGTTCGTCAGTGTCGAGCCGGGAATCGAACCTTCGAAGGCAATACAGATCGTCGCGGGTATAGTTCAATGGGTGAGGCGGGAATTCGAGCTGTCGCAGACAGCGAGCCGCCGAACGCCGCAGCAGGGAGCGCGAAGCGCGGGCTGCGGCCGGGAGAACCTCAGCTTCCCAAGCTGATGATGCGGGGTTCGGCTTCGAAGAAGCCGAACGGCCGAGCAGCCGTGGCCTCCGTGCCGCGGCGGTGACGCGAGGCCTGGGGGTGCCACGAAGTGTAGGGCCGCGCCATGGATGGCAACGATAACGGCGGATCTTTAGCGGCGAGCCGGGAATCGAACCCTCGAAGGCAGCACAGATCAATGCGGGTATAGTTCAACGGTAGAACCTCAGCTTCCCAAGCTGATGATGCGGGTTCGATTCCCGCTACCCGCTCCAACCCCAACCCCTCTCCCCAACCCCTCT
>JAFIFJ010000086.1 GCA_020832085.1 Gammaproteobacteria bacterium
TAGACTACGCCGCCTGTCGCTCCTGAGGTCCTGGCCAGAGCGACAGGTAGTGCAGCGTCCCCTTCGTCTAGAGGCCTAGGACACCGCCCTTTCACGGCGGTAACAGGGGTTCGAATCCCCTAGGGGACGCCATCTTTGCCAAGCCTGCCCAAGGTGGTAGATTGGGTCGACACGCGGGAATAGCTCAGTTGGTAGAGCACAACCTTGCCAAGGTTGGGGTCGCGAGTTCGAGTCTCGTTTCCCGCTCCAAATTTCAGAATTAAATCTAGTACTTGGACGGCCTCTTTTCAGAGGCCGTTTTTATTTCTGGCTGACTTTGACTGATTCTTGTCCAAGGCCTACGTGGACCTGTCTGACGCCATCAGGATAGTGTGCCTTGCGCCTCTCTTTCCTCGCACAGGCGTGCTTCCGCAGGCCGCTGAAATCCATGACGAAACTCAGGACACCTTCACTGAAGCCGACGCAATGACTCGGTCGTCGTCCGAATCGCGCACCGCTGCTGGGCACTCGATGGGTCCCGAGCTGTGCGAGTCCGCAATCGTCGCCGAGCAATTCAGGAACCGAGCTGCCGGTGTGTGTGATGCGCGCGGCGAACAAAGATGGCAGTCGCCGTGTTCCACCTGCACAGGCTCCGTGATTTCGCTACACTCCGGCGATGGATAAGCATAAAGAGCACAACGCAACCTCATCGCAATCCGGGCAGGATCTATCGCTGATCCGCTGGTTTGCCGGTCTCACGCCCGATCAGCGTCTGGCCGAGCTGGAATCGCGCGTTGCCTTCCTCCACACCCTGAGATCAGGCGATGACGCCGAGCTTTCGCGAGATCCTGGAAGCACTCAATCAGCACGAGGTTGAGTACATGGTTGTCGGCGGGGTGGCCGCCGTCATTCACGGCGCCCCAACGACAACTTTCGATCTCGACGCCCTCGTCCGACTCAGTGATGCCAATGCCGAACGCCTTGCCCGCGCCTTGTCGGAGCTCGACGCGCGCTTTCGCGAACACCGAGCAATCCTTCGCCCGACCGTGGAAGACATCCTTGG
The DNA here is from genome assembly GCA_020832085.1 of Gammaproteobacteria bacterium. Taxonomy (GTDB): domain Bacteria; phylum Pseudomonadota; class Gammaproteobacteria; order Pseudomonadales; family Azotimanducaceae; genus SLTB01. Next base: position 1,043 of record JAFIFJ010000086.1, read on the forward strand.
TGGCGGTCACCTGTTGTTGATGACTCGTGCCGGGCCCCTGGATGTTCTTGGATTCATTGGCGAGCAGCAGCGCTATGAGGATCTGCTGGGTGAGTCATCGGAAATCGAGACGAGTATGGGCTCGTTGCGAGTATTGAACCTGGAAGCGCTGATTGACGAGAAGAAACGCATGGGGCGCGCCAAGGACATCGCAGCCGTCGAGTTGCTTGAAGAGGTACTGCGCCATCGCAAACTGCTGGGTTAACGGTGGGGGCTGGGTCCTGACGAAGACCTGTTGGACCTATGTCCGCTTTGACCAATTCTTGTCTTTCGTCAGATACATACACCGCTGCAGCCCGCATTCTACGGCTTCATGGTCAAACCAATCGATTCATAAGCTATTGAATACAAGCAGGAAATAGGGTGAATACTACCTTGCCAAGGTTGGGACGGGCGGTCAGCCTCGCGAGTTCGAGTCTCCTTTCCCGCTCCAAATTTAAGAATTAAATCAAGTGCTTGGACGGCCTCTTTTCAGAGGCCGTTGTTGTTTCTGGCTGACTTTGACCAGTGTTCGACGTGTCCCTCGAATGGGAGGGGCAATCTGGGCCGCTGGGTTGCTCCTCGCATCTTCCCCTGGCGCCACGCGAGTCGCCCTGCGAGATGGTCGCGAAACGCACGAACTCCGTCTCCAGCACCAACAGTCCCCGGCATCGGTCCGTCTGACGCGATCAAGATGGTGCGCCCCTCGATCGAAATTGTTCCGGTCGTGGCCGTCGACGGTGCGGTGCCGAAATGCGAGATGCGGATTGCCTGGACGGCCGATCATTGGTGATCAGAACGATTCGAAACCCGAGTGCGAGCTTCTAAGGCTCAGCCTGGTCTTTCATTGATTGCTCGCGTAAGGCATCGCGAAGCAACAGGTTTTCTGAAGCTGTTTGCCGAAGGATCCCGACATCGCCTCGAGTGATAGCTGTCCAATAACCGCGATCATCGTCACCATGGCCACGCCTGGCTTTCACTCGCTTGCGGTACGATCACGACTTCGGCTTGCGTGAGAGGTGAGGAGGGTAGGCGATGCGGGAGAATCAGGTGCTCCGCCAATGGCGGTCTGGGGAGCCGACCCTGGGCGGCTGGTTGGCCATTGGCAATGCCTATACGGCGGAACTGATGGGGTCGTTGGGCTTCGACTGGCTCTGCGCCGATCTGCAGCATGGTCAAATCAGTACCGACGATCTGCACACGCTGCTGCCGGCGATCTCCGCGACCGCGGCACTGCCCTTCGTGCGCGTGCCCTGGAATGCTCCTGACGCCATCATGAAGGCGCTCGATGCCGGCGCTTATGGGGTCATCGTGCCCATGGTGAACAATGCCGAGCAGGCGCGGGCAGCGGTGGCCGCCTGCCGCTATCCCCCGCAAGGCATACGGTCCTTCGGGCCCATTCGGGCCGCACTGTATGGGGGGCGAGGTTACGCCAGACAGGCCAATCAGGAGTTGGCCTGCGTGGTGATGATCGAGACGGCCGAAGCATTGGCGGGTATCGACGACATCCTGGCTGTGGAAGGCATCGATGCCATCTACATCGGCCCCTCCGATCTCGGGCTGTCGCGCGGCCGATCGCCGAAGGGCGACGACGATGATCCCACTCATCTGGCTGACATCGCGGACATCCTCGCCGCCGCACAGCGACATGGTGTTCCCGCAGGAATCCATTGTGGCAGCGTCGAGTTTGCCCGGCGCTGGATCGACATGGGATTCGTCATGGTCACGGTGGGAGCCGACAGCAGTTTCCTGGCGCGGGCTGCCGGTGCTGACCTGGCAGCGGTGCGGGCCGGAATCACGCCTCGTGGCTCGTAGAAAGCCTTCGGAGAGTGGCGTTGGCGAATGCCATCCGCGTGTTGGAGGGCTTCCACGATGCATAAAACTCCTTTTTTATCCGAATAAAACGTTCTTGAAGAGCGGTTTATCGGGTGTTTGCGTTCGGGTAAGATAACTGTATATCCAACCATATATTCAGATAGCTATCGGAGCCCGCCATGGAAACGGCTACCCCCGATCTCCCCGACTTCGACGCCATGAACGACAAAGAACTCAACGCCCAGCTCGGGCTGCTCTGCACCCACATGTACGCCACCGACTATCAGTTCCTGCGCTGCGTGCGCGCCTGGGAGAACGTCGCCTCGCTGCATGTGTACGGTGTGAAGTCGACAGCCCACTGGCTCAACGCGCGCTGCGGCATCGCCATGGGCGCGGCCCGAGAGAAAGTTCGCGTGGCCCGCGCGCTGCCTGATCTACCGAAGATC